>NZ_JBQHQF010000017.1:0-46881 GCF_052067635.1 Collinsella sp. HCP3S3_E5
TTCCGAACCCGGAAGCTAAGCCCCATCGCGCCGAGAGTACTGCGGGGCCAGCCCGTGGGAGGCCAGGGCGCCGCTGACCGGTGGACGGCACCGAGCCGTGCGCTTGGACTGGGAAGGGGGAGGCCTCGCGGCCTCCCCCTTTTTCGTGTTTGTATCGAGCTGTGTCGAGTGAACGGACTCTTCCTTTGACTCTCTTACTGTTTGGCTGTATTTTGAACCGTCGCTTTGTATTTGCGCGATAATTACTCGCATTGACGTTAGGGAGGGCTTGATGTTTACCGTTTTCGTTTTGGGCAATATTGCTTCGGGTAAATCGACTGCCTGCCGCTTTCTGGAATCTCGCGGAGCCCTGCTTATCGATTTAGACGTTCTTGCCAAATCGCTGTACGTGCCGGGGTCGGATATCGTCAATGCTCTTGCTGAAGAGTTTGGCTGGGATATTTTGGACGAGGATGGCGGTGTTCGACGTAACGTTCTCGCTTCTCGAGCTTTTGTTTCTCCCGATACGGTTGCAAGGCTCAATAGTATTGTGCACCCCGCTCTCATTGAGCAGCTTTCGCTTAGGATTCTCGATCCTGCTTGCTGTACGGTTTCGTCCCCCCGCTATCCCTTTGCGGCGGTCGAAGTATCTGCTCCGACTGGCTTTGAGGACGCCTTTGGCCTTGCGGATGAAATTATGGTTGTTAGCGCTCCTTTGGCGGTCCGTCGCGAACGCGCTATTCACCGTGGTATGGAGCCATCCGATTTTGATGCTCGCTGTGCTTGCCAACCCGATGAGTCTTCGCTTTGCAGTCTCGCCACGACCGTGATTGATAACGCAGCGGGCGACAGCTCGCTCTTTGAACAACTGGACGCGTGGCTTGCTCGCCATGGCCTTATGGATGCTATGGATAAGGAGACGACAGATGCCTAAGACGCGTTTCTTTACGTGGTATCGCCTTGTGCCGCTGGTTGTCGTTTTCGTCTTTGGCCTTATCTCGCTCGTTTACTCGTGTGCTCCCGCCGCTTTCTTTAAACCGTTCTATCCGATTGACTATGAGGCGTATGTAAAGCAGTCCAGTATTTCGCATAATCTCGATCCGTATCTGGTGTGTGCCGTCATCAAGTCGGAATCAAACTGGGATCCCGAGGCGGAATCAAATCAGGGCGCCCAAGGTCTCATGCAACTTATGCCCGAAACCGCTCAGGATATGATCGCTAAGGGCCTTGTCGACGGGGACGAGTATTCAGCCGATGACCTGAATGACCCCGCTTCGAATATCGAATTTGGGTGCGCGTACCTCTCATACCTGTTGACGTATTTCAATGGGTCGACGGATAGCGCTATTGCTGCTTACAATGCCGGAATGGGCAATGTCGATGGGTGGGCGCAGCAAAACACATCGCTCCATAACGCGATTGCCTTTCCCGAGACGCAAGCCTATTTGATTCGTGTCAATAATGCCTGGGTTCGCTATAAGACCCTCTATCCCGACCGGTTCGTATAGGACTATGCCTGCCGCCTGCGTATACTGCAGATGTATGAGTTAGGAGTATCCATGGCGGATTTTGAAGTTGAGCGTGTTGGCGGAGAGCTCAAACGTTTTGGCGTTGAGGGCTCTGAGGTACCGTTTGAGGTCGTGTCTCCCTATGAGCCTGCAGGTTCACAGCCTAAGGCCATTGAGTCGCTTGTGCAGGGTGTGAGGGACGGAGACCGGTATCAGGTTTTGCTTGGCGTGACCGGCTCGGGCAAGACCTTTACCATGGCCAAGACCATCGAAGCTCTCGGTAAGCCAACGCTGGTCATGGCCCCCAACAAAACCCTCGCCGCCCAGCTTGCGAGCGAGCTCAAAGAATTCTTTCCCAACAACGCCGTGGTCTACTTTGTCTCGTACTACGACTACTATCAGCCCGAGGCATATGTGCCGCAAAGCGATACGTATATCGAGAAGGATGCTTCGATTAACGAAGAAGTCGAGATGCTTCGACATCAGGCGACCGCCTCGTTGCTTTCTCGACGCGATGTGATTGTCGTTGCTTCGGTGTCCTGCATCTATGGCATCGGCTCTCCTGAGGACTATGCGGGGCTGGCGCCGAATGTCTACAAGAAAGTACCGCTCGAGCGCGATGACTTTATCCATGCGCTCATCGACATTCAGTACGACCGGAACGACTATGACTTGGCGCGTGGCACCTTCCGCGTGCGCGGTGATGTTGTCGATGTGTATCCGCCCTATGCCGAGCATCCGTTGCGATTTGAGTTCTTTGGCGATGAGGTCGAGCTTATCGCCGAAATCGATGAGGTTACCGGTGAGATGCTTCGTGAGTATGAGGCTATTCCCGTGTGGCCGGCATCGCACTATGTTACCGAGAAACCCAAGGTCAAGGCGGCCTTGAAGTCAATCAGTGAAGAGTGCGAGAAGCGCGTGGCGGAGCTCAAGGCGACCGATAAGTTGCTCGAGGCGCAACGTCTACAGCAACGGACCGATTATGACCTCGAGATGCTCGAGACCATGGGTTTTTGCAACGGTATCGAGAACTACTCTCGCCATTTAGACGGGCGTAAGCCGGGTGAACCGCCGTTTACCTTGATTGACTACTTCCCCAAGGACATGCTCTGCATCATAGACGAGAGCCACGTGACGGTGCCACAGATTCGCGGCATGCACGAAGGCGACCGTTCGCGTAAAGTGACCCTGGTGGAGCACGGCTTTCGCCTGCCCTCGGCGCTCGACAATCGCCCGCTTCGTTTCGATGAGTTTGAGGCGAGAATCCCCCAGTTCATCTATGTTTCGGCAACTCCGGGCGACTACGAGCTGCGGGTGAGCCAAAACGACGTGGAGCAGATTATTCGTCCGACCGGCCTGCTCGACCCCAAGATCGACGTGCGTCCCGTTCGCGGTCAGATTGACGATCTTGAGGATGAGATTCGCGAGCGTGTTGCCCGCAAGGAGCGCGTGCTGGTGACCACGTTGACCAAGCGCATGGCCGAGGACCTGACCGACCATCTACTTGATGCGGGCATTAAGGTCAATTACATGCACTCTGATACGGCGACAATGGACCGTGTCGAGATCCTGCGAACGCTGCGCGAGGGCAAGATCGATGTTCTCGTTGGCATCAACCTGCTTCGCGAGGGCTTGGATCTTCCCGAGGTCTCACTGGTGGCAATTCTCGATGCCGATAAGGAAGGCTTCTTGCGCAACCGTCGTTCGCTGATTCAGACGATTGGCCGTGCGGCCCGTAACGCCGATGGCGAAGTCATCATGTATGCAGACGTTGTGACCGATTCGATGAAAGCGGCCATCGAGGAGACGCAGCGTCGTCGCGAGATTCAGATGGCATATAACGAAGAACATGGCATTGTGCCCAAGACAGTGCGCAAGGCCATCAACGACATCTCAAGTTTTATTGCCGAGGCCGAAAAAACTGTGGGCTCCAAGGGACGCTCGAAGGGCGACTCTCTTGGCCATGGCGCATTCTATACGCCCGATGAGTCGGGCGAGGGCGGTGTGCCGGAAACAGTGGCGCCCGAGCAGACACTTGCGGAACAGTTGGAAGAACTACCGCATGACGAGCTTGTGCGGATCGTCGAAACCATGGAAGAGGATATGCGTAACGCTTCTGCCGCTATGGACTTTGAGGAGGCGGCGCGCCTGCGTGATGCTGTCGTTCAGATTCGGGCGATGCTCGAGGGTGCGTCTGAGGACGAGACGATCGAGCGCTTGCGTTCGCAGGCCCGCAAGGGTTCCACGTTCGCATCGGGTAGAAAACGCCAGGGTGCACGGTTTAAGAAATAGCGAACAGGCCCCGAGTTCCCTGTGGAGCTCGGGGCCTGTGTCTTTTGCGCGCTGGAATTCGTTCGCTAGAGGTCTGCGATCAGGGCTTCGGCACAACGGATACCGTCGGTGGCCGCGCTCATGATGCCTCCGGCATATCCAGCTCCCTCACCACAAGGGTAGAGGCCCGGGGTCGATACGGCATGGCACGTTCGGTCTCGGGTGACAGTGACCGGTGAGCTCGAACGAGTCTCCACGCCGGTAAGAACGGCATCGGGGCGGTCGTAGCCCCGTAGCTTTTTTCCGAGTAGGGGAAGTCCCAGGCGGAGCGACTCGACGATATGCTGCGGCAGGGCTTCGTCAATTGCCGTCCAAGTCACACCGAGCGGATAGGTGGGCTTTACCTTTCCGGGCGCCTTGCTGGCGCGTCCTGCGAGGAAATCTCCGACGAGTTGTGCCGGTGCGTTCCAGTTGGAACCGCCCAGGCGATAGGCGGCCGCCTCGCAGGCGCGCTGGAGCTCGATGCCGGCGAGCGGGTCATCGTCGGGAAGGTCCTCAGGCGTGACGTTAACGAGCAGGGCGGCATTTGCGTTACGGCCGTCGCGGGCATTGAGGCTGGCGCCGTTGACGCACAGGTGGCCCTGCTCGGAAGAGGCGGCGACAACCTGCCCGCCGGGGCACATGCAAAACGAGAACACGCTGCGGCCGTTGGGAAGATGGGCGACGAGTTTGTAGGGGGCTGCTCCGAGGGCAGGATGTCCCGCCGAGGCTCCATATTGGGCTCGGTCGATGTCGCGCTGCGGATGCTCGATGCGAACGCCCATGGCAAAGGTCTTTTGTGCGAGGGCCACGTCGTGGTCCTTAAGGAGTTCAAAAATATCTCGAGCAGAATGCCCGCAGGCGAGGATGAGGTGCTTTGTCTCAATTGGCTCGTAAGCGGCGTCTTGGGACGATTGGACATCAATACCGGTGATGGCGCCAGACGCGTCGATGCGAATGTCGACGAGTTTTGTTCGATAACGGACGACACCTCCGAGCTGCTCGATGCGCTGGGATATAGCGGTAACAACCGTGGGAAGGATGTCGGAGCCAATGTGCGGCTTGGCATCCCACAGAATATCGCGGGGCGCACCCGCATCGACGAAGGTTTCGAGGATGAGGCGATGGGCGGGATTTTTTGTTCCCGTATTGAGCTTGCCGTCCGAGAAGGTCCCCGCGCCGCCCAGACCAAACTGAATATTGCTCTCGGGGTCGAGGATGCGCTCCTTTAGAAAGAGGTCGATCGCCTGCGAGCGGCGAAATGCCGGGTCGCCGCGTTCGATGAGCAAGGGCTTCAGACCTGCTTCGGCAAGGGTAAGTGCGGCGAAAAGGCCGGCGCATCCGGCACCGACGACGACGGGGCGCTCTTTGGGTGCGCCGGAAACGGGGGAGGGGAATGAAGGCTCATCGTCTTCTATCGCGCGTACGCGCGAGCGGTCACGCTCGGCAACGCTGTCGACCGCTTCTCGCTCGAGGTGGGGACTAGTCAGCTCAACACGAAAGCTCAGGATAAAATGGACGTCTCGTTTTTTGCGAGCGTCGATTGACTTGCGGTGGAGCTCGATGGACTTGATCTCGGAGTCCTTGCAACGTAGGACGCGCTTGGCGAATCGCTTGCCAACAATGAGGCAGGCATTTTCATCGCCGGCTTCATCGAGTGACGCGTTGACTTGGGTGATTTCGATCATCGAGGTCTCCTTAGAGGCAAGAAAGAGGCCGTCCGGTATCCCAGACGGCCCGAATGCGTTTTTGATTATAGACTGTGCGGCTACAGGCTGCTTGCAGCGCGAATGCCCGAGATCCAGGCCCACGCAAGGTTAAAGCCTCCGCAATCGGCGTCGATATCGAGCGCTTCGCCGCAGACGTAAAGCGGGGCGTCGACAACGCTGCGCGCACGTAGACTGGGTGTTGAGATGCTCTCGACAGATACGCCACCACGCGTGACCTGCGCCGAGCGCTCCTCGGCTGTTCCCTCGACGAGCAACTTAAAGTGCTTGAGGATCGAGACCAGGTGGACGACATCGTTGGAGCCTGGATGGCACTGCTCGAACGCTGTGCAGACGACGCGGGAGAGTTGCGGGGCGAGCATGCCGTCGAGCCAACGGGGATCGCGGGGCGAAAAGCCGCCGAGCAGCTTAAGGCGCCTGTTAAGCATATCGAGCAACTCGTCTTTAGAGAGGTCGGGGAAAACGTCGAGCAGGATCGTATCGCCGCGCTGGATACGACGGGAGAGGTTGAAGACAGCGACGCCCGAGATACCGAAGGTTCGAAACAGTACTTCACCGTCTTCGTGCCAGAGCTCACTATGGTTACGGGTGAGCGTCAAGCGGGCGCGGACGCGCAGACCATCCAACGTCTTGAGTGCCGCCCGATCGCCGACGACCGTTGCCGATACGGGGCAGAGGATGGGGCGCAGCGAAGTGAGGGGGAGGCTAAACGTATCGGCGATACCGGTGGGGTTGCCACCCGTGGCGATAATTACGGCATGTGCCTGCAGGGCCTCGTTCTTGCGAGGGATATCGGCGAGTGCCTTCCGAAGCGAGCGGAGCTCCGATTTTCGGTCGTCGTGCTTTTTTGCCTTGAGTGCCCGCGCTGGACGGTTTATTTGGAGTGCCCAGCCTTCGGAAGCTTTGTGCGCCGAGGCAACGTTGGCTCCGCAGATTAAGGTGATACCCAGGCGGTCGCAGACGTTGAGAAGCGCGTCGCGTACCGATTCGGCGCGAAGGGAGCGCGGGTACAGCCGGCCTTCCTCGGAGGTTGTCATGATGCCCAGCGAGGAGAAGAAACCCATAAGCTCTTGTTCGGGCTGGGGGCCCATGACGGATTCGACGAATGCGGGGTGGTTATACCGCTGAGGATCAATCGATTCGTTGGAGAGGTTGCAGCGACCGTTTCCGGTCGCAAGCAGCTTAAGGCCGCAGGCGACATCGCGCTCAACGATGCAGACGCTTTTACCCGCGCGTGCGGCCGTAATGGCGGCGGCGAGGCCTGAAGCCCCGCCGCCGATTACCAGGACGTCATAGAAGGCGCTCGTGTTCACTTAGGCCTCGTCGGTCTCGTGCGGGGTAATGGCCTCGACGGCAGAGACTGCCTGGGGCAACATGCCATCGGGCAGTGCGGTCTCAACCTCGCCCTTATCGCAGGCCTCGGCGAGTGCCGGATTAATGGGAATCGTGCCCAAGATGTCGAGGTTATAGCGCTCTGCGACCTCGGGGAGCTTGCTCTTGCCAAAGACCTCGATCTTCTTGCCGCAGTCGGGGCACTCAATATAGCTCATGTTCTCGACAATGCCCAGAATGGGGACGTTCATCTTCTCGGCCATGTTGACCGCCTTGGCGACGATCATCGAGACCAGATCCTGCGGGCTCGTGACGATGACGATGCCGTCGACGGGCAGCGACTGGAAGACGGTGAGCGCGACGTCGCCTGTTCCCGGAGGCATGTCGACCAGCAGGTAGTCGATGGGGCCCCACGAGGTCTCGCTCCAGAACTGCCTAATGGCGCCTGCGATGACCGGACCGCGCCAAAGGACGGGGTCGGTCTCGTTTTGGAGCAGCAGGTTGGAGCTCATGACCTTGACGCCGTGCTCGGAGATTTCGGGCAGCATAAGGTTGCCAAGGGCATGGACGTGGCGTCCGCTCATACCGAACATCTTGGGGATAGAGGGACCGGTGATGTCGGCATCGAGGACGCCGACCTTGTGGCCGTGACGGGCAAGCTCGGTGGCGATGGCACCGGTGACAAACGACTTGCCGACACCGCCCTTGCCGGAAAGCACGGCGATGACACGTTTGACCTCGGACAGCGTGTTCTCCTCAAATTGCGACGGCGACGTTTGTCCGCCGGCGGCCTGTGCGTGCTCGCAACCCATGTATGACTCCTTTGTATATGTTGGGGCCGGGGCCCCGTGATGTGACACGAGCGTCATTGTACCCTCGTTTGCGAGCGGGAGTCATTTGTGATGCATTTGGGCCGAGCGTGCTTGCAATACGATGGGCCCAAGCGAATGAGCGGGCTTACTGAACTTTGCTGGCGAACTCGAGGTATTGCATGCGCTGCAGCTTGTCGATCGTCGAGGCGTATGGGCTGTCTTCAGATTCCAAATCGTAGCGCAGCCCGTCGGCACCAAGATAGCCGGCGACATTGATGGTGGGCACATCTGACCTTGTTGCAAGCAGAGCCTTTTGATAGTCGGTGAGCGGGGCGCCGATCTTATTAAGGGTAATGGCTGCAATCTCGTTTGCCCCGACGGTGTCGTAGACGTTGAGCTCGGTATTGCCGGCGATTTCATAGTTAGCCCAGACGAAATAGGTCGACTGATAGATACGGTAAGCGTGGCTTGCCGTATCTTCCTGAGGGTACAGCTCGTCGTTGAGAGTCGTTGCGGCGCTCGGCTGATGGTCGCCAAAAAAGACAAGAACAACCGGTCTGCCGATATTGCGGAGCTCGTTGATAAAGTACTCGAGGTCCCGGTCGGATGCGTTGATGCAGGTAAGATAGGTATTGAGCGCGCTATTGGCGCCCTCGCTGGCTCCCTCGACCCAATAGTTTGTCAGCTCCTCGGCGGGAACGGTGCCATAGTCGTAGCCGCCGTGATTTTGCATCGTGACGTCAAAGATGAACTGCGGGGCTTCGTCGGTTCTAAGCAGGTCGAGTATCTTGTCGTAGGTGGCGTAGTCGCATACGCCGGCATGGTAACAGGGCGCACCTTCGAAATCGCCGATTGAAAGAAAGTCTCCAAAGCCCAGCTGCTGATAGATTTTATCTCGATGGTAGTTGACGGGGTTTTGCGGGTGCATAGCGGTAGCGGTATACCCAAGCTCTTTAAGGTCCTTTGCCAGGCTGTTGACGCCATTCATCTGATACAGCTGATAGGGGATTTTGCCTAATCCGACAAAGGCCGTTGTCGCTCCGGTCAAAAATTCGAATTCGGAGTTCGCCGTTCCGCCACCGGCGACCGAAGCGAGCATGGTGCCGCGAACAAGTGTGTCGGGAAGCGAGTTGTAGAATGCGGGGCCGGTGTACCCGGCCGCCTGGAGCTGCTCAAAGCACGAAAGGTCGCTAAAACTCTCGTTCATGACGGCAACAATCGTCGGCTTGATTTCATTGAACTGGGCAACGGCCGCCGCGCGCTGCTCGCTCGAGCCATACGTGCTGTCGTAGGTGGCGGCGAGCTCCTGCTCGATGCTCTGCGCCTCATCGGGCGTATAGTCTTCGGGCTTCTCAATGGGCAACTCGTTGACCATTTCGGTGAACGAAGTGATAAAACCCTGAGACGCATACGTGGTGATGGGCTGCCAACGGTCAAATCCAAAATTCAGTGCCTGCTCCAAGTCGATGCTGGAAAAGCCCGAGAGCCCCACAACGGTCACTAGCAGAAAAGCGCAGAGGTTGGCGGCGATTGCGGGGAAGACATGGGTGGGCGTACGGACCTTTCGCGGTCGGATAAGCGAAAGAAGCCCCAGGGAAATCTCTAGCAGGGCTAGAGAGGTTACGATTCCGGCGGTAAAGGTAAACTCGTATCCCTCGCTCACTTCCATTGCGGTGCCAAGGGCCAAGATATCGCTTGGCAGGATGGCCTCGCCTTTAAACGTTATGACGAAGTGCTCGGCAATGCCAAGGATGCAACAGACGACGGGCACGAGGACCATGACGCCTCCATGACGCTGTCCCAGCAAATAAAGGGAGAGCAGAACCGTCGCGAGCAGCCCGACGGAAAACCCGAATGAGTTGGCGGGAATGCGATAGAACGTTTCGTTGCAGGCAATTTCGAGTGAAACGAACGAGAGCGCTGAAACAGCGGCGATGACAAGGATGTCACGGCAAATACAGGCAACCGTTCCCGTTGCAAGATCGGTTTGGTCGATAAGTCCCGAAACCAAGGGCTCGACAAGAAGTATGACGGCGGCAGCACCGAGCGCCGAATAAGAAAGGACCCATAGGGAACTGCCCTCATTTACGAGCAATTGATTCGTAATCCATGCAGCTACCATGCCGAGCGGGATGAGGAGCGTCGCGCACCAAAAGACGCGGGCAATGGGCGGCTTTTCATTGTGTTTGATTGAAAAATACACGCGCACGACGACGGTGGCCACGATAAGGACGGCGATGAATATGGGCAGATTGGCCATGTCGCTCGAAGTGATTTCAAGGGGGATATCTTCGGTCATGGACGTTCCTCTGTTACAGCAAATTAAGCTCAGTATTAGATTACTGTAACCTTTCCACGGCATTTCGAGAAACAAAGCGCCCGATACGCAAAACTAAAGGTCTGCGAATCTTGTATTACGAACATCTGTGCGCGTCGAGTGCGCTAAACTCATCGGCAGTATGATTCGATGCAATAGGAGGCAAGGAGCTTCCATGTCTGATTCTTCTATCGTTATTCGCGGCGCTCGTGAGCACAACCTCCGTGATATCGATGTTTCCATTCCGCGTGACCAACTCGTGGTCATTACCGGTCTTTCTGGCTCGGGCAAGAGCTCGCTGGCATTTGACACTATCTATGCCGAGGGCCAGCGTCGATACGTCGAGAGCCTTTCGAGCTATGCGCGCCAGTTCTTGGGCCAGATGGACAAACCCGACTTGGATTCAATCGACGGCCTTTCGCCGGCGGTGTCGATCGACCAAAAGACGACGTCTAAAAACCCTCGCTCGACGGTTGGCACCGTAACCGAGATTTATGACTATCTGCGCCTGCTGTTCGCCCGTGTGGGCACCCCGCACTGTCCCGAATGCGGCCGCGTCATTGAGCGCCAGACGACCGACCAGGTTGCCGACAAGGTCTTGGCGGCGGGGGAGGGTCGCCGCGCGTTTGTGCTGGCACCGGTGGTGCGCGGGCGAAAAGGCGAGTACACCAAACTGTTTGAGGACCTTCGCGCCGAGGGCTTTAGCCGCGTGCGTGTTGACGGTGAAGTGCGCTCGCTCGACGATCCAATCGATCTGGACAAGAAGTTCAAGCACGATATCGAGGTCGTGGTCGATCGCATCGTGATCCGTGAGAACTCTCTGGGCCGTATCGCCGAGTCTGTTGAGCAGGCGACCGCGCTGGCTCACGGCAATGTAAATGTGTACATGCTGCCCGATCGTGATGCTCCCGAGGGGACCGAGGGCGAGCTGCTGGAGTATTCGTTGGCCTTGGCGTGCCCGGAGCATGGACACTCCATCGACGATCTTCAGCCGCGTGATTTTTCGTTTAACGCTCCCTATGGCGCATGTCCTGAGTGCGACGGCCTGGGCTTTAAGAAAACCGTTGATGCCGAGGCGCTGATCGAGGACCCCTCGAAGTCCATTGCCGACGGAGTCTTTGGTAGCCTGTTTGGCAATTCGAACTACTACCCGCAGATTTTTGCTGCGGTCTGTAAACACTTTAAGGTAAGCGCTGATACGCCGTGGGAGGACTTGCCCCCTCGCGTGCGTCGTGCATTCTTGGATGGCCTGGGCGATACGAAGATCTCGGTTGACTACCAAAAGCTCGACGGACGTCGTAGCCAGTGGGATACCAAGTTTTCGGGCGTTCGCAACATCCTGTACGAACGCTATACCGAGACGACGAACGAGAACACCAAGGCGCGCTTGGAGAAGTACATTCGCGAGGAACCGTGCTCGAGCTGCCACGGCGCTCGTTTGCGCCCTGAGATGCTCGCCGTCACCGTGGGCGGCAAGTCCATTTACGAGGTTTGTTGCCTGTCGTGCCGTGAGTCGCTCGAGTTTTTTGAGGGCCTGGAGCTCACCGAGCGCCAACAGTTTATCGGCGGGCGCATCGTCAAGGAAATCCTGGAGCGCTTGCGTTTTCTGGTCGATGTTGGACTCGACTATCTGACGCTCGATCGTGCCTCGGCGACGCTTTCTGGTGGCGAGGCGCAGCGTATTCGCCTGGCAACGCAGATCGGCGCGGGTCTCATGGGCGTGCTCTATATTCTAGACGAGCCATCGATCGGCCTTCATCAGCGCGATAACGAGCGCCTGATCAAGACCCTTGAGCGTCTGCGCGATATCGGCAATACCGTCATCGTCGTCGAACACGACGAGGACACGATCCGTGCCGCCGACTACGTGATCGACATGGGGCCCGGCGCCGGCGTCAACGGCGGACACGTAGTCGCGGCGGGAACGCCTGCCGATATCATGGCGTGTCCTGAGTCGATGACGGGCGCTTATCTGACCGGCAAACGAATGATCCGGGTGCCTGATGAACGGCGCAAGCCCGGTCGCGGCTGCCTTAAAATTACGGGCGCTCGAGCTAACAACCTCAAAAACGTTACTGCCAAGATCGAGTTTGGTACGCTTACGGTTGTTACCGGCGTGTCGGGATCGGGCAAGAGCTCCCTGGTTACCGACACCATTGCGCCTGCCCTTACGAATGCTATTCACCGTTCGACGCGCCCTGTGGGTCCGTATAAGAAAATCGAGGGCATCGAGTGTATCGATAAGGTTATCGATATCGACCAGTCGCCGATTGGCCGCACACCGCGTTCCAACCCTGCTACCTATATTGGCCTGTGGGATGATCTTCGCGCGCTGTTTGCGAGTACGCCGGAGTCGAAGGCGCGCGGCTACTCGCCGGGTCGTTTCTCCTTTAATGTGAGTGGCGGGCGCTGTGAGGCGTGCAAGGGCGACGGACAGATCAAGATCGAGATGCACTTCCTTCCCGATATCTACGTTCCCTGCGAAGTTTGCGGCGGTAAACGCTACAACCGCGAGACACTCGAGGTCACCTACCGTGGCAAGACCATCTCGGACGTGCTCGACATGAGCGTCACCGAGGCGCTGGCCTTCTTTGGGAATATCCCGCAGATTAAGCGCAAGCTTCAGACTTTGTATGACGTTGGCTTGGGCTATGTGAGTTTGGGGCAGCCTGCCACGACGCTTTCGGGCGGCGAGGCGCAGCGTGTGAAACTCGCCAAGGAGCTTCATCGACGCCAGACGGGCAAGACGTTCTATATTTTGGACGAGCCGACGACCGGCCTTCATTTTGAGGACGTCCGCCAGCTGCTCGATGTGCTGCAGCGCTTGGTCGATGCGGGCAACACGGTGCTGGTGATTGAACACAACCTTGATGTCATCAAGGTTGCCGACCGCCTGATCGATATGGGTCCCGAGGGCGGCAATGGCGGCGGAACCGTCGTGGTCTCGGGTACGCCGGAGCAGGTCGCGGCATGTTCGCAGAGTTACACGGGCAAGTTCTTGGCACCGCTGCTCAAGCGCGACCGCGAGCGTCAGGCACAACTCGACGCCCAGTAAAGAGACGCCGTCGTACGAGAAGCGCCACCGATTCCTTTCGATTCGGTGGCGCTTCTGTGTGTCGAGATGACGTATGCGGCTAAATTGGACATATACTTAGGCGTTACGTTCGAATGCGAGGGAAGGGACATGCCATGGCAAAGGCTGCAAAGACGCCGAAAACCAATGCGATGCGCGAGCTGGAAAACGCCGGCATCTCCTATATTCTCCATACGTATGAAGACGATGGCGATGAGTCGGTGGGTTTAGGCGTTGCAATTTTGGAACAACTTGGCGAGGAACCTGGCCAGGGGTTTAAGACCTTGGTTTGCGTGACGCCGTCCAACGAACACGTTGTGTGCTGTATTCCCGTTGCCGACGAGCTTGACCTAAAGGCCGCAGCGCGCGCCGCTGGTGAAAAGTCGCTGACCATGATGCATGTCAAGGACTTGCTTGCCGCGACGGGGTATGTCCGGGGCGGCTGCAGTCCAGTCGGCATGAAAAAACGCTTTCGGACGCTGATCGATGAGACATGCGTCCTTTGGGATACCATTTTTATCTCAGGCGGTAAGCGTGGCTATCAACTTGAGCTTGCCCCCGACGACTTAGTTGCATTTTGCGGGGCGACGGTTGCCCCGATCACGAGAGAGGACTGAGCGATGCCGCAGGAAGAATCGAAGCGCGGAGCTCACTTTGCAAAGGGTTCGGCTTCTCAGACGCCCGCGCCTGAGGCTTCTTCGGTCGATGACCAGATTCGAAACGCTTGGTCCGTTGCTGCAGATCCAGGGGAGACGGCTGTGTATTTGCGTGCCGCCGGTGCCGGTACGGTGCCTCCCCGTACAATTCTCTCTTCGGCTCGTCCCGATGAGACGGCGGTGTTTTTGGCCGCGGCTCAATCCCGTGCCGGACGGATGCCTGACGCCGGGGCGTCTCGTGCGCCGCGTCCCGATGAGACGGCGGTGTTTTTGATGGCGGCTCAGGGAAAGGGCGCACTGCAGGGTGTCCCAGCCGATCGTCCCGCGAGGCCTGCAACCGACGGTGATGGCGAGCGGTTGCTTTTGGATGACGAGTGGTCACCGCTCGGCTCGACCGATCCGGTCGAGGGCGTTGCTGTTGAGGACGATGATTGGGATCTATTGTCGTTTTCTGGTCGAACCGCTGCCGCCAGGGAAGTTGACACGGTGTTTGGTAATAATGCCGTAGCTAACGATGACGCTTCGTTTGACAACGATGTCACGCCTGTTGACGGAGCTTTTTCTGCCGATGATGCCGTTTTGGTCGACGACCCCTTCGCGATAATCGATGAGCCTGATATCGAGGTTGATTCTCGACAACACACTGAAGTCAGCCCCCAATCACAGGACGACGTAGATGATATGGGCTCGTCGGACTACTCTACGGTTGGCCGTTCTGCCGGCCTCATGACTGCACTGACCATCGTGTCGCGCGTCACCGGGTTTATCCGTACTTGGGCTATGGCTGCCGCCATCGGCATGTCGCTGCTCTCGTCTTCCTATCAGGTCGCCAACAACCTGCCCAATATGCTCTATGAGCTCGTGATGGGCGGTATGTTGGTTACCGCCTTTTTGCCGGTGTACATGGGCGTGCGTCGTGAGCAGGGTCGCGACGCCTCAAACGAATACGTAGGTAATCTGCTCGGCATCCTGCTTTTGCTGCTGGGCGGCATTTCGGTGTTGGGCACCGTGTTTGCTCCGGGCTTTATCTGGACGCAGTCGTTCCTTTCGGGCGATGGCGGAAGCATGGATACCGCTGCATTCATGTTCCGTTTCTTTGCCATTCAGATTTTGTTCTACGGCTTGGGCTCGGTGTTCTCGGGCGTTCTTAACGCGCATCGTGACTACTTTTGGTCGACGTTCGCCCCGGTACTCAACAATGTGATTGTCATTGCGAGTTTTATGGGCTTCGCTCCCGTATCTGCCTGCTTTGGTGAGCAGGCGGGCGTCGTTTTGATTTCGCTCGGCACGACGCTTGGCGTTTTTGTCCAGATGGCGTGCCAGATTCCCGCACTCGGTAAGCATGGTGTCCGGCCTCATATTCATATCGACTTTAAGGATCCTGCACTGCGACAGACGCTCGCGCTCGGCGTCCCGACGTTGCTCGCTACGGTATGCATGTTCGTGTCGACTTCCATTACCAACGCAGCCGCGCTGGTGGTGCAGCCCGAGACCGGTCCTTCTGTAATTGCCTATGCGCGCCTTTGGTACACACTGCCTTATGCCTTGATAGCCGCCTCGCTCTCGACGGCGCTTTATACCGAGCTTTCGCACGATGCCCAGGAAAAGGATTATGACAGCGTGCGCGTTGGTATCTCGCGCGGCGTGGCCCAGATGCTCTTCTTCCTGATTCCTTTCGCGCTATATCTCATTGTGTTTGCCCGTCCGCTCAACATGATTTATTGCGCCGGCAAGTTCGACGAGTCGGGTGTGGCGCTTGTGTCCGAGTTTCTGGTTTATCTGGCGCTCTCCCTGCCACTCTACGGCGTGGTCGTGTTGATGCAGAAGAGCTTCTCGGCGTTGCTCGACATGAAGCCCTATAGTCGCTATTGCCTATACTCTGCCATCGGTCAGGCTGGTTCGGTTCTGCTGTTTGGTGTGGTGCTGGGCTATGGCATGCCTGCGATTGCGATGTCGTATGTTGTCGACTATGTGATTCTGGTCGGCTGTTCGCTGTGGTGGCTGCGTCGTCGTCTGCAGGGTCTTCAGGTTAAATCTATTCTGCACGGCTGCTTCTATGGCCTTTTGCTCGGCGGCCTGGGTGCCGCAGCGGGTGCCGGCGTTTTGTGGGCGCTCGAGAGTTTTGTCGGAGCGCTTGGCGGATCGATTCTTATTACCTTGGGCTATGTTTGCATCGCGGGCATGGTTTCACTTGCCGTGACTTTTGGCCTTGCCGTCCTTCTAAAGATGCCTGAGGTCTCCGCGCTTCTTCGCCGCAGGTAGGCAGTCGTGGCAGGTCATGACAACATTCCAACGCTTGCCGAACAGGTTTCGCGTGTGCCCATGCAGCCTGGCTGCTACCTTTGGAAAGATGCCAAGGGCGATGTCATTTACGTTGGCAAGGCTAAAAATCTGCGCTCGCGCATGCGTCAATATGTGACGTTGCAGGACGAGCGCCAAAAGATTCCACTGATGATGCAGCTGGTTGCGAGCTTTGACTATATCGTTGTCGAGAACGAGCACGAGGCGCTGGTGCTCGAGCGCAACCTGATCGGTCAATACCATCCGTACTTTAATGTCGACCTTAAGGACGATAAGAGCTATCCCTTTATCGCTATCACCAAGAGCGATCTGTTCCCAGCTATTAAATATACTCGTGAGCGTCATAAGCCGGGAACGCGTTATTTTGGTCCCTACACCGACAGCCGCGCGGCGCGCGAGACCATTGATACGCTGCGCAAGGTAATCCCGATCTGCTCGGCTTCTTGTGCGGAATGGCGTCGATGCCGCCGTATCGTCGAGTCCCACAAGGGCGAAGAAGATATCGTCAATATGATTTGCGCTCAAAACGGGCGTCCCTGCTTTGACTTCCATGTTGGCCGCGGCCCGGGGGCATGCGTCGGTGCTATCTCTCCAGCCGACTATGCTAAAAACGTTAAACGCGTCGAGCGATTTTTGTCGGGCCATCGTAAAGATGTCGTTGATGAGCTTACATCCGAGATGACGGACGCCGCCGAAGCGCTCGATTTTGAGCGGGCGGCGCGCGTCAAGCGTCGCTTGGAAGTTATTAGGGGCCTGGACGACCGACAGCAGGTCGTTTTTCCGTCGAGTGTCGATCTCGATGTGATTGGTTTCTATCGAGAAGAGACCATTTCGGCCGCCTGCGTGTTTGTTGTGCGCGAGGGGCGAACGGTTCGAACCTGTGAGTTCATTCTCGATAAGGGCCTGGATGTCGATGAAGAGGAGCTTCAGTCGGGTTTTCTCAAGCGCTATTACGACGAGACGGCTGATATTCCAGCCGAGGTGAACCTTTCCGTCGAGCTTGAGGATGCGGAGGCGCTAGGGGAGTGGCTTTCGGACAAGCGCGAGCGTTCCTGTCATCTCCATAGGCCTCAGCGCGGCGAAAAACACCGGTTGCTCGATATGGCATCTAAAAATGCGCGTCATGCCCTCATGCGTTATATGATGCGCACGGGATACGCCGACGATCGCACCAATCGAGCGCTCCTGGAGCTTGAGAGCGCCTTGGCGCTACCTGCGCCGCCAATGCGAATCGAGTGCTTCGATATCTCTACGCTTCATGGCACCTTTACGGTCGCCTCGATGGTGGTGTTTACCAACGGCCACGCCGACAAGAGCCAGTACCGCCGCTTTAAAATCCAGGCCGAATTGGACGAGGCGAACGACTTCGTTTCGATGTCCGAGGTTTTGGGGCGTCGCTATGCTCCCGAGCGGATGACCGACGAACGTTTTGGCTCGCGCCCCGATTTGCTCGTTGTCGACGGCGGCAAGCCGCAATTGACGGCTGCAATTAAGCAACTTGAGGCCCTTGGACTCGATATACCAGTTTGTGGTTTGGCAAAGGCCGATGAGGAGGTTTTCGTGCCTTGGGACGAGACTCCTGTCGTACTTCCGACCGGGTCTGCGTCGCTCTATCTCATCAAGCAGGTGCGCGACGAATCGCACCGTTTTGCCATCACGTTCCATCGCGAATTGCGCGATAAAGCCATGACGGTTTCGGTACTCGATGACGTTCCAGGCGTGGGACCCACTAGAAAACGTGCAATTATGCGCCATTTTGGCTCGATGAAGCGGTTGCGCGCGGCGAGTGAGCAAGAGATCGCGGAAGTTCGCGGCATACCTGCCGATGTTGCCAAGGCGGTCCACGAGGCGCTCGTTGCATGGAATGCCGAGCGCGCCGAGGCCGCGGCTGGCCATTCCGATAGCTAAACACGAGCATAAACAACTGATATACATGATTGCGCGATTTTCAACCATTTATTTCGCCATGATTGCCTGCTGGTTTCGGGTTTTATTAACGCTAAAACGTTTGACTAACCCAAGCGAAAACCCTGCTATCCTGCGGGTTGACGAAGACTGATATCTCACCTCGCCGATACATACTGTCTGCTGTATCGTTTGTCAACGAATTCGGTGAACGGTAGTAAATACCGTTCAAGCGTATGTATGTATCGGTCGCCGAGCGCGGCACCTCAGTTGGGTTTGTCGGTAGGTAAGGTATATATCGTCCGCAAGTTGCGGGGGGGCAAGTTTAGGTGCTCCCGGGTAAGATTCTCTATTGATAGGAGAAGACATGGCCATCATCAATAAGGGTATGTCCAGGCGTTCGTTCCTCGGCCTCACCGGCAGCGTCGCTGCTGTCGCCGGCCTTGGTCTCACTGGCTGCGGTGGCAGCTCTAGCGACGAGGGTTCCGCTCCCGCCGATTCCGCCAACCGTGGCGGCGGCGTGATCACTGCCGGTTCCGCTTACGCTCCGTCCAGCTTCGACCCCGCCAGCACTGGCTCCGCCGTGGGCCTGGGCGCTAACTGGCACGTCGTCGAGGGCCTCTACGGCATCGATTACCACGACTACAGCACTTTCAACGAGCTCGCCACCGATGATCCCAAGTCCGTGGACGACACCACCTTCGAGGTCACCATCCGCAAGGGCGCCAAATTCTCCGATGGCACCGAGGTTACCGCTGACGACGTCGTCGCCTCCTACACCGCTTGCGCCGCTTCTGCCACCTACGCTCCGTTCTTCCAGCCTTTCGAGTCCATCGAGGCCAAGGATGCCAGCACCGTGACGGTCAAGACCAAGGTCCCCAACTTCTCCCTGCTCAAGGATCGTCTGGCCATTATTCGCGTTACTCCTGCCGCCCAGAGCGAGGAGGATCGCGCCAAGCAGCCGATCGGCTCCGGCCCCTGGATGTACGATTCTATCTCCGATACCGAGATCACCCTGGTTCCCAACCCCGAGTACAACGGTGAGTATGCTGCCGAGGATAAGAAGATCCAGTACAGCATCCTGACCGACCCCACCGCTCGCGTCACCGCTCAGCAGGAAGGCTCCACGCTCGTCATGGAGCTCGTTACCGCTGACGCCGTCGACCAGCTCGAGGGCGCTGGCTGCAAGATCGACAACGTCCAGGGCTTCGGCACCCGCTTCATCATGTTCAACGTCGCCAAGGAGCCTTGGAACGACGTCAAGGTCCGTCAGGCTGTCATGTATGCGCTCGACACCGAGAAGATGATCAGCAACACCTTCGCCGGCCTTGCTACCGCTGCCAGCTGCTACCTGCCCAAGAGCTTCACCAACTATCATGAGGCCTCCACGGTGTACAAGACCGACGCCAAGAAGGCCAAGAAGCTTATCGAGGAGTCCGGTATCACCCCGGGCGCCATTACCCTGCGCACCACCGATAACGAGCAGATCAAGGGTATGGCTGCCCAGGTCAAGAACGACCTCGACGCTCTCGGCTTCGATGTGACCATCCAGACCGATACTTCGCCGGCCACCTATGCTGCCATCGACGGCGGCGAGGCCTACGATATCCTCCTTGCCCCTGGCGATCCTTCCTGCTTCGGCGCAGACCCCGACCTGCTGCTCAACTGGTGGTACGGCGACAACGTCTGGATGCAGACCCGTTGCCCGTGGAAGGAGTCCGCTGAGTGGCAGAAGCTCCACGGCCTTATGGACGAGGCTCTTGCCGCCGAGGGCGACGAGCAGCAGAAGAAGTGGAACGAGTGCTTCGACATCATCGCCGACAACGCCGTTCTGTACCCCGTTGTCCACGTTAAGACCGTCTCCGCTTCCTGGAACGATCCGTCCACTGCGCCCAACGGCGAGGCCCTCGATGGCTTCAAGGGCATCGGCACGACGAGCATGTCCTTTAAGGGTGTCGCGACCGTCAAGGCGTAAGACTCGCTTGAGTCTATATGCAGGATGTCGGCCGTTGGGACCGTATCCTCATAGTTGAAACAAAGACCCGGGCGGCAACGATGTCGCTCGGGTCTTGTAATGAGTGTCCGTACTCATATACCAGTTGGTCCTACCGACAAAAGAAAGGGGAGAGAACGTGAACAACTTTCTACGTTTGATTGGAAGGCGTCTCGTGGCGCTGCCGATCATGGCATTGGGCGTCACCGTCCTGGTGTTCTTCCTTATGTCGTTCTCCAAGACCGACCCCGCCTACACGGCGTTGGGTGACGGTGCCTCGCCCGAGGCGGTTGCCGAGTACCATGAGAAGTATGGTCTGGACGACCCCTGGCCCGTGCGCTACGTGCGCTATATGGGCAATTTGATCCATGGCGACATGGGCACCTATGGTGCTGCTCGCAACTCCGTTGCCAAGCGCATCTCCACGGCCCTACCCGTCACGATGCAGCTGACCTTCATCGGTCTTGCCATCGGTGCGGTCGTATCGTTTTTGCTCGGCGTCATCGCGGCACTGTATCGCGATAAATGGCCGGACCAAGTGATCCGCGTCTTTTCCATCGCCGGCTTGGCAACCCCGTCGTTCTGGCTTGCCGTTCTGTTGATCCTGCTGTTCTCTTCCTACCTTAAGGTACTCCCGGCATCGGGTGCCCTGCCGCACTTCACCACGAATCCGGCTGGCTATCTGGGACGCATGATCATGCCCGCCATCGCCTTGGCATTTCCGCTGACGGGTCAGATGACTCGTATCGTGCGTACCGCCATGGTCGAGGAGCTCGACAAGGACTATGTCCGTATGGCTCGCGGCGCCGGCGTTCCCGAGAAGGTCGTCGTCGGCATCAACGTTCTCCGCAACGCGCTGATCACCCCGGTCACCACCCTCGGTCTTAAGATTGGCTATCTCATGGGCGGCGCCGTCGTCATCGAGGTCATCTTCAACCTCCCCGGCATGGGTACTGCGATCCTGCAGGGCGTTCAGGGCAACGAGGCGAACCTGGTTCAGGGCGTCGTCATCGTCGTTGCTCTTGCCTTCATCATCATCAACATCGTGGTTGACATGCTCTACCTGCTCATCAACCCGCGCATCAGGACGGTGTAGATTATGGTAAAGATTCGAGAGAAGCAAACCGAGCAGCTCGAGAAGGCTGCCTCCAAGGGGCTCAAGCTCGGTGGCTGGAAGAAGATGACGCTGTCTTCTAAGATTGCCGCCATCGTGCTGGTGCTGGTCGCCCTGACTGCGATTCTTGCCCCCCTGCTTGCCCCCTATAGCCCGGTCGAGATCTTTACGGCTCGCCAGGCTCCCGGCAACGGGTTTATCTTCGGAACCGACGACAAGGGCCGTGACATCCTTTCGCGTATGCTCTACGGTGGCCGTTACTCGCTGATCATCGGCTTTGGTGCTACCGCTATGGCTCTGGTCTGTGGCTCCGTTGTCGGTGCTCTTGCTGCGGTTTCGCGCAAGGCCGTCTCCGAGACGATTATGCGCATCCTGGACATCATCATGTCTGTCCCGGGTATCGCCCTCGCAGCCGTCTTCGTTTCCATCCTGGGCAACTCCGTGCCGTCGATTATCTTTGCGATCGGCTTTATGTACACCCCGCAGATCGCCCGTATCGTGCGTGCCAACATCGTATCCGAGTACGGTGAGGACTATGTCCGCGCGGTCATCGTCTCCGGAGCCAAGGCTCCGTGGATTCTGATCAAGCACGTTCTTCGTAACTGCATTGCCCCGATCATGGTCTTCACCGTCACCCTGGTCGCCGATGCCATCATCTTCGAGGCTTCGCTGACCTTTATCGGCGCTGGCATCCAGGAGCCCACTGCTACGTGGGGCAACATCCTCGCCGACGCCCGCGGTGGCGTGCTCGCCGGTCGTTGGTGGCAGGCGCTGTTCCCGGGTCTGGCCATCATGATCACCTGCCTGGCGCTCAACATCCTCTCCGAGGGCATTACCGACGCTATGGCCGCTGCTCCTTCCGCCGCCCTGGATCCGACCGATTCCTCCAAGCGCCGCGAGGCCGACCTGCTGGTCTCCGACCCCGTTCGCGCCTACAAGGAGCAGGCCCAGTCCCTGTCCGCCCGTCTTGGCGCCCTGCGCGATGTCGAGCTTAAGCGTAACGACCGCCATGTGCCCGATGAGTCCGTTGAGCCGATTCTTTCGGTCCGCGATTTCTGCATCCAGTTTGAGCACCACGGCGATATCAACGTGGTCGACCATGTCAACTTTGACGTCCGTCCCGGCCAGACCATGGGCCTGGTAGGCGAGTCCGGCTGCGGTAAGTCCATCACCACGCTGGCCATCATGGGCCTGACCGATGAGGACGAGCATCTTTCCGGCGAGGTCCTCTGGGAGGGTCGTGACCTGCTCAAGATGAGCAAGAAGGAGTGGTTCGGCCTGCGCGGTACCGATATCGCCATGGTCTATCAGGACGCCCTGTCCTCGCTCAACCCTTCTATGCTCATCTCCGCCCAGATGAAGCAGCTCACCAAGCGCGGCGGCACCCGCAGCGCCGAGGAGCTCCTGGAGCTCGTCGGCCTCGATCCCAAGCGCACGCTCGAGAGCTATCCGCACGAGCTTTCCGGTGGACAGCGTCAGCGCGTTCTGATCGCTATGGCCCTTACCCGCGACCCCAAGCTGGTCATCTGCGACGAGCCCACGACCGCTCTGGACGTTACCGTCCAAAAGCAGGTCATTAAGCTGCTCAACGATCTTCAGGCCAAGCTCGGCTTTGCCATGATCTTCGTTTCGCATGACCTGGCGTTGGTCGCCGAGGTCGCCCATAACATCACGGTTATGTACGCCGGTCAGGTTATCGAGCAGGCGCCCACCAAGGAGCTGCTCACCAACCCGATTCACGAGTACACCCGCGGTCTTCTGGGCTCCGTTCTGTCCATCGAGAGCGGTTCGGGCCGCCTGCACCAGGTGCCCGGCGCCGTCCCCAGCCCGCGCGATTTCCCCAAGGGCGATCGCTTCGCGCCCCGCTCAAGCCATCCGCACATCGGCCTGGACACCCGTCCGGTCTTCAAGCGCGTGCCCGGCACCGAGCACTTCTATTCCGAGCTCCCCGATGAGGTGCTCAAGGCAAATGGTTTGACCCCTCATGCGGAGGTGATGTAGATGAGCGAGACTGCGGTCAACGGCGTCGAGCCGATTATCTTCCTTGACGATGTCCACGTCACCTTTAGGACCCGTACCGGTTCGATCCTGCACCCCAATCTGGTTCATGCCGTCCAAGGCGTGACCATTAAGCTCATGCCCGGTCAGACGATCGGCATCGTCGGCGAGTCCGGTTGCGGCAAGTCCACCACTGCTAATGTCATGTGCGGCCTGCAGGCCCCCACGAGTGGCAAGGTCTACTTTAAGGGCAAGGACGTCACCAAGCGTACTGCCGAGGATCGTCGTCACATGGGCCGCGTCATCTCGGTCGTGTTCCAGAACCCCGCGACGGCACTCAACCCTCGCATGGTCGTTCGTGAGCAGCTGCTCGACCCCATGCGCGTCCACAACCTGGGTACCGAGGCCGAGCAGGAGAAGCGCGTTAAGGAACTCCTGGAGCTCACCGGTCTGCCCAGCTCTGCCGCCGAGGTTCTTCCCGGCCAGCTTTCGGGCGGTCAGCGCCAGCGCGTGGCAATTGCCCGCGCCCTGTCGTTGAACCCTGACGCCATCATCGCCGACGAGCCCACCTCGGCTCTGGACGTTTCGGTCCGCGCGCAGATCCTCAACCTGCTGACCGATCTTAAGAAGGAGCTCGGCCTGGCTATGGTGTTCATTAGCCATGACATCCAGACGGTCCGCTACATCTCTGACGACATCATCGTCATGAACGGCGGCAAGATCGTCGAGCAGGGCGAGGCCAAGCAGGTCTTCCAGAACCCGCAGGACCCCTACACCAAGATGCTGCTCGGTGCTGCGCCGTCGCTGCTGCACCCCAAGCTTGGCGAGTAGGTTCGCTTTCCCTCCTGTGCGCCCGGCTCCCTTGCCGGGCGCACCCTCGTTGCGATTTCGAAAGGTTGGGTTCACGAGCCATGCCAAGCGCTCAGGAGCTACAACAGCAATTTGGTGGTTATCGGGGCGCCATGCCTCGTCCATCAGATTTCGATCTCTTTTGGAACGACCGCATGGCCGAGGCTGACGCCGTCGAGATCGACTATTCGGTCGAGGCGGCATCGATTGCCGATGCTGCGACCTGCCAGTTTTTTGACCTCTGGTATACCGGCATGTGTGGCGCCCGCCTGCATGCCAAGTATCTCAAGCCGGTTTCGGACGAGTCCGTGCCGCTGGTGCTACAGTTCCACGGCTATCCGGGCGCAAGCCGCAGCTGGTTCGAGCAGGCATCGTTTGCGGGTATGGGCATGGCACTTGTCGCCCTCGACTGCCCCGGTCAGGGTGGCCCCTCCGCGGATATTGGTGGATTTGAAGGCACAACGGTTGCCGGGCATATCGTTGCCGGTATCGACGGCGACCCGGCCAATCTCTACTACGTACGCTTGCATCAGGATATCCGCATTCTGTGCCGCATTGTTCGCGAGCTCGAGGGCATCGATCTTGCCCGTGTTTTTGTGAACGGTGCGTCGCAGGGCGGTGGCTTGGGCATTGCGACCTGCGCGCTTAACAGCGAGCTTATCAATCGTGCCGCCATCCTCTATCCTTTCCTGTCGGATTTCCGCCTGGTCTGGGATTTGGATGCCGACGACATTGCCTACGAGGGCCTGCGCTATTGGTCTCGCTGGTTTGACGAGGACTCGACTCGTATTGACGAGGCCTATGCCAAGCTGGCGTATTTCGATTCCAAGAACTTTGCCCCCATGGTCAAATGCCCCGTGCTGTTTGGCACGGGAACGGCTGATATCGTCTGTCCACCGGCGACGCAGTTTGCGGTCTACAACAACCTGACCTGTGAGAAGCGCCATGAGTTCTTTGAGGGCTTTGGCCACGAGGAGATTCAGGATTTTGACGATCTGATCATTCCGTTTTTCTGCAAGGAAGGGGAGGCTCATGTCTAAGTGCGAGAGCAATGTCAATGAGCTGATTGACCCCGAGCTTGCGGGGATCTCTGGGACGGTTTCGTCAAGGCTCTCCGATTTCCGTGATTGGCGCGGCGATGCCTTGGCGGATGTTTCCGAGTTGGAGGCAGCCGCTTCGGACCTTGAGGTTTGCGGACTGACTGTCACGGCGATTGATTTCGCCAATCCGTGCGCGCGCTACTCCGAGGTTTCCTTTGAACTTGCCGGGGAAGTCGTACACGGCCGTTTGATTGAGCCCTCAGGTTGCGCCCGGGCATCCGAGCTTGTGCCGCTATGCCTGATGTTTCACGACATCGACCGACCCGTACGTGGATGGCATCACATGACGAGGTTTGCCGCCATGGGATATGCCGTGCTTGCGCTGGACGACGATGTGATTGGGCTCAGCGAGCTGAGGCAGGGGGTTACCTCGCCCGTTTTTGTTGAACGCGTCCGCTGGGGCTGTGCAATGGCAAAGGTCGCGCGCAATCTTGACGGCATGGACCCCGACCGCATCTTTGCATGGGGCGAGGGCCTTGGCGGTGGAGTCGCGCTGGCGGTTTCTGCTCTGGACGAGCGGGGCCTTGCCTGCACGGCGGTTGCCAATCCGCTTCCCGGCGGCCTCGAAGCGCTGTCGTCTCGGGTGCGCGGATCGGTACTTATGGGTACATCGCTCATGGATGCCGCGAGCGATCCCAAGGGCCAGTTTGCCGTATTCAACGGTCTTGAGTGTGACCGGAGGCATATTATCTATGCCAAATATGCTCACGAACGCATCAATGCGTTCGAAAACGAAGTCGTCGACTTCTTTAACCAAGCGTTCTACCTGTGTTCTTTGGCCTAGATGGCCTGGACACTGCCAACAAGAGTGGGCGGCATAGGGCCACCCGCCAGACAACTAAGGAGATTCTTGTGGCAACTCAGAAATTCACCGGCGTTATTCCTCCCGTCGTTGTTCCCGATACCGAAGATCACCAGCTCGACGTTGCCTCCTTTGAGCGCAGCATCAACCGCATGATCGACGCCGGCGTCGATGGCCTGTTCTTCCTGGGCTCTTCGGGTGAGGTCGTTTTCTCCACCGACGAGCGTCGTCGACAGATCATCGCCGAGGCCGTTCGAATCGTCGACCACCGCGTTCCTGTTCTGGTCGGCATCATCGATACCGAGACCGAGCGCATGATTGAGCACGGTAAGGTTGCTCAGGAGCTGGGCGCCGATGCGCTCGTCGCCACCTGCCCGTTCTATGCCCTGCAGGGCATGACCGAGGTCGAGGAGCATTTCCGCATCCTGCACGAGGAGCTCGACCTGCCCATCTTTGCCTATGACATTCCCGTGTGCGTTCACACCAAGCTCCCCTGGAAGCTCCTTGCAAAGCTCGGCGCCGAGGGCGTCCTTGCTGGCGTCAAGGATTCCTCGGGTGACGACGTCTCGTTCCGCTACCTCGTTCAGGAGAACGAGAAGAACGGCCATCCGATGAGCATTCTCACCGGCCATGAGGTCGTCGTCGACGGTGCCTACCTTGGTGGCGCCGACGGCTCTGTCCCGGGTCTCGCCAACGTTGAGCCCGAGGGCTACGTGCGTCAGTGGAAGGCCGCTCAGGCTGGTGACTGGGCTACCGTCAAAGCCGAGCAGGATCGCCTCAATGAGATTTCGCACATCTGGGACGTCACCTCGGGCGTCCAGGGCTATGCCGGTGGCGTTGGCGCCTTCAAGACCGCTATGAACCTCATGGGCATTTTCGACAGCCCGACCATGCCGCGCCCGGTGAAGGCCATGACCGGCGAGAACGTCGAGGCGATTAGGAAGGTCCTCCAGGACAACGGTCTCCTGTAAAGCTTTCCCGGGCACCCGATCTTGGGGCTCAAGCGATCGAGCGTGACCCATTAGGTCAATGCCCGACCGCTTTCACCCCAACCCCGGGCACTCGGGAAGCCTTTAGCAAGCTGCGGCGATAACACCGCCTTTATTTCCTGTAGTTGTTTTTATCTCCTAAGGAGAGCGACATGGAGAACAAGTACATCTGCTCCGTTGATATCGGTGGCACCAAGATTGCGACCGCCATTATGGAATATCCGGCTGATGGCGGCGTGCCCCATCCCGTATTTGAGGCTGAGGTTCCCACCGAGGCCCAAGAGGGCGGTGAGGCCGTCTTCCAGCGTATCGAGGCGTCCATCAAGGCCGCTCTCGAGGCGAATCCCGATGTCGAGGTCCTTGGCGTCGGTATCGGTGCCGCTGGCGTCGTCGATCCCAAGACGGGCGCCATCGCGTATGCCAACGAGATCATGCCCGGCTGGTCCGGCGTTCAGTTGGGGCCGCGTCTGCGCGAGGACCTCGGTCTTCCCGTTGCCGTTGTAGGCGACGTGCAGGCTCATGCTCTGGGTGAGGCCCATTGGGGCGTCGGCAAGGGCAAGTTCTCCGTCTTGTGTCTGGGCATCGGTACGGGTATCGGAGGCGCATATGTTGAGAACGGCCGCGTGATGCAGGGCTTCCATGGTGCTGCCGGCCATATGGGCCACATCGAGTGCTCGGCTGCCGCCGGCATTCCCTGCGCCTGCGGGCGTTCCGGCCATCTAGAGTCGGTGGCTTCGGGTACGTCGATTGGGCGCATGTACGACGAGCGCTTCGGTCGCGTTGACCCCAGCCGTCCCTCGGTTGGCCGCGACGTGAACGACCTGTGCCGCGCGGGTGACGCAAAGGCGACCGAGGTCATCCACGATGCCGGCTTTGCATTGGGCGCTAGCTTGGGCTCGCTCGCCAACATTCTGGATCCAGAGGTCATCGTGCTTTCGGGTGGCGTAATTCACCAGGGACCCGATTGGCGTTCGCAGACGTGGAAGGATTCGGTACACGAGGGCTATGCCAGCCAGGCGCTCGATCCGCTTCAGGACACGCCGATCCTCATCGGTTCTCTGGAGGGCGACGCACCGCTTATCGGTGCCGCCGAGCATCTTCTTGCCTCGTTAAAGTAAACGTATCTGCTGTAGGAGCCTCCCGAGACGACACGCCTCGGGAGGCTGTTCTGAGAAAGGTTATAGCCTTATGACCGTCGATCCTTTAATTCAATCCCTGAAGGGTAAGCTCATCGTGAGCGTTCAGGCGTATATGGGCGAGCCGCTTCGTACGCCCGAGACCATGGCTCAAATGTCTCGCGCTTGCGAACTCGGAGGCGCCGCCGCCATTCGTTGCCAGGGCCTTGCCGACATTGCTGCCATTAAGGGTCGTTGTGAGGTTCCTGTTATCGGCCTGTGGAAGGATGGACACGAGGGCGTTTACATCACGCCGACGCTGCGTCACGCCCGCGCCTGCGTTGCTGCCGGTGCTGACATCGTGGCGATTGACGCCACCGATCGTCCGCGCCCCGATGGCAAGTCGCTCGAGGACACTTTTCGTCCGCTGCACGAGGAGGGCGTGCTTCTGATGGCAGACTGCGCCACGATCGAGGATATCCGCCGCGCGGTCGACATGGGCTTCGATTTGGTTTCCACTACGCTTTCGCATGGCGTCGCCGCCATCGATTGCACCATGGCAGACGGCCCCGACCTGCCGCTTTTGCGCCAGGCAACCGAGGAGTTCCCCGGTCTTCCCATTATTTGCGAGGGTCGTGTGCATACGCCCGAGGAGGCTCGCGCCGCGATTGACGCCGGCGCCTGGGCCGTTGTCGTTGGCACTGCCATTACGCACCCCACAAGTATTACGAGTTGGTTCAAGGCTGCGCTTGAGGCGTAAGACGGGCCCCGTATCCGCTTGGGGCGGTATACTCAACTAAGGCAATTGATCGTGCGGGATCCGCTGGCCGGGTCCTGCGCTTTTTTAGGAGGCAGCACATGCAAAAGGGAGATGCCATGGATGCGGCGGAGCGCACGGAGCGCATTCCCGATATCGTCATCATCACCGGAATGTCCGGATCGGGCCGAACGCAAGCCATGCATGTGTTTGAGGACATGGGCTATTTTTGTATCGACAACCTGCCTCCGCGCCTGATTGCGCAGCTCGCAGAGCTTGTTGGCATCAATACGGGTGTGGGTAGACATCTTGCTGTTACCTGTGACCTTCGCAGCCAAGGTCTGTTTGATGAGCTGCTTGACGCCGTTGCCGCCTTGGAAGATCGCGAGATGAGCTGTGACATTGTGTTTCTCGATGCATCTGATGAGGTGCTGATTCGCCGCTACAGCGAAAACCGCCGCCGCCATCCCATTGCGAAGCCGGGGGAGACCACGGCCGACGCCATCCAGCGCGAGCGTTTACAACTCCAGGGCGTGCGCGACCGAGCCGATATGATCATCGATACGAGCCGCCTTCGTACCTCTGCTTTACGCAATAAGCTGCGTGCGGCTTTTTCAGAGCTGTCCGACCAGCAGCTCATGGACGTCCACGTCTTCTCATTTGGCTTTAAGCATGGTATGCCCGTCGAGGCAGACATCATGATCGATGTTCGCTTCCTGCCTAATCCATTCTACGACCCCGAGATGCGCACGTTGACCGGCCTCGATAAGAAGGTCTCCGACTTTGTCCTGGACCATCCCAAGACGCAGGAGTTCTGGAAGGTTTGGACGCAGTTGCTCGATACGGTCATGCCGGGTTATATCGCGGAGGGCAAGCCACAGCTTTCCATTGCCATCGGCTGTACGGGCGGCCAGCACCGCAGCGTTGCCATTGCAGAGGCTACGGCCCGATACCTGGAAGGTGCTCAGTATCACGTGAGCATTTCTCACCGCGACTTGTCGCGTGCCAACACGAAAGCATAGGTTTGAATGTCGTTTACCGCCGAGGTGCGTGACGAGCTTGCGCGCTGCGAACCCGAATGTGAATATTGCGATCTGTCGACACTTGCCGCTCTTACACGTGTGAGTGGCACGCTTTCGCTGGCGGGCTCTGGTCGGTACCGTTTGACGGTTGCGACCGAGACGGGTGCCGTTGCACGCACGATGATTACGCTGACGCACCGCATCCTCAAGCTCAAAACGGAGTTTACCGTTCGCAAGTCGGTCTTGCATAAGGTGCGAAACTATCTCATCACCTTGCCCGACCAGCCCGACCTCGATAAGGCTTTGGTTCTGCTGGGCATTCTCGACCGCAGGGGAGGGCTCGTCGCCGGTGTGCCGCGCCATATCGTCGCCCGGCCCTGCTGCAGGCTCGCCTACATTCGCGGCGCTTTGATTGCCGGCGGCTTTGTGGCAGACCCGCGTGGCGATTTTCACCTGGAGATTGCGGTGCAGGGCGAACAATACGCCAAGGGGCTTTGCGACCTGTTGGGGCAGGTCGGGGTTCATGCACGCGTCAACGCCCGGCGAGGATCATATGCCGTGTACATCAAGAGCGCCGAGGAGATTGAGCATTTGCTCAAATTGATTGGTGCCAAGCGCAGCGTTGCCGAAATCGAGGAAGCCCGTGCGGTCAAGTTGGTGAAAAACGACGTAAATCGTCGCGTGAATGCTGAGCTGGCCAACCAGACGAGAAGCGCCGGCGCTGCCCAACATCAGCTCGCGCTTATCGAGGAGCTTGAGCGACGCGGCATGCGCGATGTGCTCCCGGATGCCTTGGCGGCCTTTTGTGACTTACGTGAGCGCTATCCCGATCTCTCACTGCGAGATTTGGGGGAGATGGCCGACCCTCCTTTGTCAAAGTCGGCCCTATATCACCGTGTTTTGCGTCTTGAAAAGCTCATTGAAGCGAACAGGTAGTTTAAAGCGGCAGTTTATATAGTACTTGAACTGCTGTTTTATGCTTTAAAACGTTTTAAAGCAAATTTGATTTTCAATTTCGAGCATTCTCGTGAAATTCAAGTCAAAAAAAAGGTATATTAGGCGAGTGGTTAGTTTGTGGGCCTCAACGGCGGGCGCTGTAGCTTGCGGGGGCCTTACGAAAGGAGACACAATGGCAGTAAAGGTTGCTATTAACGGCTTCGGTCGCATCGGTCGTCTGGCCTTCCGTCAGATGTTCGGTCATGAGGGCTCCGAGATCGTCGCTATCAACGACCTCACCTCTCCCGATATGCTCGCTTACCTGCTGAAGTACGACTCCACGCAGGGCAACTATGCTCGCGATCACGAGGTCGTCGCTGGCGAGGATTCCATCACCGTTGACGGCAAGGAGATCAAGATCTACAAGGAGGCCGACGCCAACAACCTGCCTTGGGGCGACCTCGACGTCGACGTCGTTCTCGAGTGCACTGGCTTCTACACCAGCAAGGCTAAGGCTCAGGCCCACATCAACGCTGGTGCCAAGAAGGTCGTCATCTCCGCTCCGGCCGGCAGCGATCTGCCCACCATCGTGTACAACGTCAACCATGAGACGCTGACCGCTGAGGACAACATCATCTCCGCTGCTTCCTGCACCACCAACTGCCTCGCCCCGATGGCCAAGGGTCTGAACGACTTCGCTCCCATCGTGTCCGGCATCATGACCACCATTCACGCCTGGACTGGCGACCAGATGCCGCTCGACGGCCCGCAGCGCAAGGGCAACAAGCGTCGTAGCCGCGCCTGCGCCGTCAACATCGTCCCCAACACCACCGGTGCTGCCAAGGCTATCGGCCTGGTTCTCCCCGAGCTCAACGGTAAGCTCATTGGTGCCGCCCAGCGCGTCCCGACGCCGACCGGCTCCCTCACCAACCTCTACGCTGTCGTTGACAAGAAGGTTACCGCCGACGAGGTCAACGCCGCTATGAAGGCCTACGCTGCCACCATCTCCGAGACCTTCGCTTACAACGAGGACGACATCGTCTCCACCGATATCATCGGCGAGACCCATGGCTCCATCTTCGACGCCACTCAGACCATGTGCTCTGACCTCGGCAACGGCCAGACCCTCGTTCAGGTTACCTCTTGGTACGACAACGAGAACTCCTACACCTCTCAGATGGTCCGCACCATCAAGTACTTCGAGAAGTTCGTTGCTTAATTTGGCTTTTAGCGAATAGCTCGTTGAGCGTCTAAAAAAGGGCGCGGCCTTATAGGGCTTACACCCTAAGGTCGCGCCCTTTTTATAAGAAATCGTCTGCCGTAATGGGAGGCAGACACGTACGAAAGGTAGAAGCAAACATGGCCTTTACCAAGAAGACCGTCCGCGACATCGATGTCGACGGCAAGCGCGTTCTCGTCCGCGTTGACTTCAACGTGCCTATCAAGGATGGCGTCGTTGGCGACACCACCCGTATCAAGGCTGCCCTGCCCACCATCAACTATCTCGTTGAGCACAATGCTCGCGTTATCCTCATGAGCCACCTCGGCCGTCCCGAGGGCACCGGCTTCCAGCCCGAGCTTTCCCTCGAGCCCGTCGCCAAGAAGCTCGCCGAGCTCTCTGGTCTCGATGTTGCTTTTGTCGCCGACACTTATGGCGAGAAGGCCGCCGAGGCCGTCGCCGCCGTCGAGCCGGGCAAGGTCCTCGTTCTCGAGAACGTCCGTTTTGACAAGCGTGAGAAGAAGAACGATCCCGAGATCGCCAAGACCCTCGCTTCCTATGGCGACGTCTTCGTCCTCGACGCCTTCGGTACCGCTCACCGCGCCCAGGGTTCCGTCGTGGGTCCCGCCGCTTACCTGCCCGCAGTCGCTGGCTTCCTTCTGGAGAAGGAGGTCGACACGCTGACCGGTATCTTCGCCGAGCCCGAGCGTCCCTTCGTCGCCATCGTCGGCGGTTCCAAGGTTTCCTCCAAGATCGGCGTTCTCGATCACCTTATCGACTCCGCCGACACCCTGATTATCGGTGGCGGCATGGCCTATACCTTCTTCCTGGCTCAGGGCATGACCGTCGGTCAGTCCCTCAAGGAAGAGGACTGGGTCGAGCGCGCTGGCGAGATGCTCAAGAAGGCCGAGGAGAAGGGCGTCAAGATCCTGCTCCCCATCGACAACCGTGTTGCCGACCACTTTGGCGAGGACGCTGTCCCCGAGGTTGTCGCTTCCGACGCTATCCCCGACGACCGTGAGGGCATGGACATCGGCCCCAAGACCGAGGAGCTCTACGCCGAGGCCGTCAAGGGCGCCAAGACCGTATTCTGGAATGGCCCCATGGGCGTCTTTGAGTTCGACAACTTCGCTCACGGCACCCAGGCTATCGCCGAGGCTGTCGCCGAGGCTGATTGCACCTCGATCATCGGTGGTGGCGATTCCGTCGCAGCCGTCAACAAGTTTAACCTGGCCGACAAGATGAGCTGGATCTCCACCGGCGGTGGCGCTTCCATGGAGCTCGTCGAGGGTAAGGCCCTGCCCGGAGTGGAGGCGCTTCTCGATGCCTAATCGCACCCTTCTTATCGCTGGTAACTGGAAGATGAACAACGACGTCGCCGAGGCTGCCAAGCTCGCCGACGAGCTGGCCCAGGCTCTGCCCGAGGTTCCGGCTGGCGTCGAGGTGCTCGTCTGCCCTCCGACCATCGACATTACTACGGTTCATGACCGCATTCAGGCTGCCCCCATCGCCCTCGGTGCACAGAACGTGTACTGGGAGGCCAAGGGTGCCTTCACCGGTGAGTCCTCTTGCGACATGCTCAAGTCCGCTGGCTGCACCTACTGCATCATCGGCCACTCCGAGCGTCGTGACTACTTCCACGAGACCGATGAGGACCAGAACAAGAAGGCTAAGGCTCTCGTTGCCGCCGGTCTTGTTCCCGTCTTCTGCTGCGGTGAGTCCCTTGAGGTTCGCGAGGCCGGCACCTATGTCGAGCATGTCGTGAACCAGGTCAAGGCTGGTCTCGAGGGTCTTGAGATCACCTGCCCCAAGCAGGTCGTCGTCGCCTACGAGCCCATCTGGGCCATCGGCACCGGCAAGACCGCTACCGCCGAGGACGCTCAGGAGGTCTGCGGCGCTATCCGTGAGACCCTCAAGGAGATGTTCGGCGAGGAGTTCGCCAACGGCATCCGCGTTCTTTATGGTGGCTCCGCCAAGCCCGCCAACATCGCTGAGCTTGTTGCCAAGCCCGACGTTGACGGCGCCCTCGTGGGCGGCGCTTCGCTCAAGGCTGCCGACTTCGCCTCTATGGTCGTCAAGGCAGGCGAGTAGGGCATATGGCACAGCGTCATCTTCCTGCACTCCTAATCATCATGGATGGCTGCGGCTTGGCTCCGGCCGACGGCGAGAACGCCGTCGCTGCCGCCAAGACGCCCTTCCTCGATAGCCTGTACGAGAAGTATCCTCACACCACGCTCGGTGCTTCGGGCGAGGACGTGGGCCTTCCCGACGGCCAGATGGGCAACTCCGAGGTGGGTCACCTCAACATCGGTGCCGGCCGCATCGTGTTTCAGGAGCTTTCGCGCATCAATAACGCCATCAAGGACGGCTCCATCGCCAAGAACGAGGTTTTCGTCAAGGCTATGGATGACGTCAAGGCCGAGGGCAAGACCCTGCACCTCATGGGCCTCATGAGCCCCGGCGGTGTTCATTCTCACATGAACCATGTCGAGGCCCTGGTCAAGATGGCTGCCCAGTATGGCATTAAGACCGTTCGCGTTCACGCCTTTATGGATGGCCGCGACGTCGATCCGCAGTCCGGTGCCGGCTACATGAGCGAGTTCTGCGCCTTCCTGGCCAAGATCTCCGAGGAGACTGGTTGCGACGCTCGCGTTGCTACCGTCTCGGGCCGTTATTGGGCCATGGACCGCGACAACCGTTGGGAGCGCATCGAGCGCGCCTACGACGTCATGGTCAATGCGTCCGATGCCGATACCGACCCCGTTGCCGGTATCAAGGCCTACTACGAGAAGGATCCGCGCGGCGATGAGTTCGTTGAGCCGTTCGCTGCCCACAACGAGGGCATCCACGAGGGCGACGCGGCCATCTTCTTCAACTTCCGTCCCGACCGCGCTCGTCAGATGACCCGCGTGTTCACGGACAAGGAGTTCGACGGCTTTGAGCGCGAGCAGATCAAGCTCTCGCACTTTGTGACGATGACCGAATACGATCCGACGTTTGACGTCGAGGTCGCCTTCCCCAAGACGTTCCCCGAGAACGTTCTGGCTGACGTTATCGCAGCCAATGGCCTGAAGCAGCTGCACACCGCCGAGACCGAGAAGTACGCCCACGTGACGTTCTTCCTTAACGGCGGCATCGAGGAGCCCAAGGAGGGCGAGGAGCGCGTGCTCGTCGCTTCCCCCAAGGTTGCTACCTACGATTTGCAGCCCGAGATGAGCGCTCCCGAGGTTACCGAGAAGCTCGTCGCTGCCATCAACGAGGACCGCGCTGATTTCTACATCGTGAACTTCGCGAACTGCGACATGGTTGGTCACACCGGTGTCTTCGACGCGGCCGTTAAGGCCGTCGAGGCTGTTGACGATGCCCTGTCCAAGGTTGTCCCGGCGATTCTCGCTAAGGGCGGCTTTGCGCTGATTACTGCCGACCACGGCAACGCCGATCACATGTTTGACGTTGCTTCCGACGGTTCCAAGCATCCGTTTACGGCTCACACCACCAACCGCGTGCCGTTCATCATCGTTGATGAGAAGGCGCAGCTCGCCGGTATCGAGGATGGTCGACTTTCCGATATCGCCCCGACTATGCTCACCATGGCTGGTCTGGAGCCTTCCGCCGAGATGACGGGCCGCGTGCTCGCGACCGAGGCCTAAGAGAAAACGCCAAGCGTTTCTTTGCAAGGGGGTTGACCATATTCGGGCAACCCCCTTTTTTGGTATTTCTGCCATTTCTACCTCGTCCCCAAATGGCAGGTGGGGAGTGTCGGGGGTTGTGGTACAGTACTGGAGTTTGAATTGTTCTATTAAGGAGCTTCTCTATGGGTCCGTTTCAGATTCTGCTGTTTGTAGTTTGGGCTGTCTCTGCCGTGGCGCTGACGATTCTCGTCCTGATGCATTCCGGTAAGGGCACCGGCGTTTCGGATATGATCGCCAGTTCGCTGTATAACTCCAGCTCTGCCACGGGCGTTATGGAGCAGAACCTTGACCGCCTGACCGTCATCATGGCTGTCGTGTTTGCCGTGTGCGTCGTGCTGTGCATGTTCTTCTTCCCGCAGGGCATCGTGGGCTACTAAGCACGAGCCGCATAAAATAATTGAAAAGGGTTCCGCAAGTGCGGGACCCTTTTTGTTTACAGACTTGTAACAGAGTCAGAATATCACCACATACTTCGCCCAACTAAAGAAATTCTCGACCGTTAACCGGAATTAGCCCCAAATCGTGCATAAAATGCGCTACTGTATTGAAAACGTTGGCCTGTTGTGCATAACCAGCCATAGCAACGGGCGGCGTTTCGATAGTTCGGATCGTATTGTCTCGACATATGTCCGACTGAACATTTCTTTGTCCTATCTCATAAGGAGGATGGCATGGCTGATTCTATGTTCCACCAGCCCGTTATGGGTCGTCGCGCCTTTGTCGGCGGTACCCTTGCTGCGAGCTCCATGGCTTTTCTTGCCGCATGCGGCAAGAAGGGCGGCGACGCTTCCGGTTCTGAGTCCGGTTCGACGCTGAACTTCTACATCAATAACCCGGTCTGCATCGACCCCTACAATGTCCAGGAGGACCAGGGCACTCAGGTCGAGTACCAGCTCTTTGACGCTCTGACCTCTTATGACGCCGAGAAGGGCGAGATCGTTCCGCTGGCTTGCGAGTCCTTCGAGGCCAACGACGACGCCACCGAGTTTACCTTCAAGATCAAGAAGGCCAAGTTCCACAACGGTGATGACGTTACCTCCAAGTCCTTCAAGCTCGGTTGGGAGCGTCTGGTCAGCACCAAGTCCGCTGTCGCTCAAGAGTATGGTCCTTCCGAGGTCTCCTATCACCTTTCCATGGTCGAGGGCTATGACGATCTGCTTGCCGGTAACACTACTGAGCTCAGCGGTGTTACCTGCCCTGACGATGAGACCCTCGTCGTCAAGCTGACTTCCGCTTACGCCGACTTCCCCTTCGTCGCCTCTCATCCGGCTCTGTCCCCGGTTCCCGAGTGCGCCGAGTCCGATGTCAAGAGCTTCTACCTTGCCCCGATCGGTAACGGCCCGTTCATGATGGACGGCAAGTGGGAGGATGGTCAGGAGATCAACCTCAAGAAGTTCGACGATTACTATGGCGACAAGGCCAAGATCGATGGCATCCACTTCCAGGTCATCAAGGACGTGGAGACCGCTTACAAGGAGTTCCAGGCCGGTAACCTTGACATCTGCGACGTTCCCGTTGCTCAGATTGACGCCGCCAAGAAGGATCGCGGCGAGTCCAAGGACGGCTACACCATGGGCGACGGCGAGCGCATGCTGCTCGGCGCCGAGCCTTCCACCTACTACCTGACCTGCAACACCACGGCCGAGCCGTTCAACAACGCCGATCTGCGCAGGGGTATCTCCCTGGCCATCAACCGTGAGGCCATCTGCAAGACCATCTTCAAGGGTACCCGCACCCCCGCTGACGGCATTGTTCCTCCGGGCATCGATGGCTACAAGGAGGGCGCATGGGAGTTCTGCGCCTACGACGTCGACAAGGCTAACGAGTACCTCGACAAGGTTGCTCCCGCTGACGCCAACGGCGATCGTGGCATTAACGTGACTCTGTCCTACAACCAGGACGGTGGCCACAAGGAGATCATGGAGTCCATCATCGGTGACCTTGCCAAGGTTGGCATTACCGCCGTCTCCGATACCCCCGAGTGGTCTGCCCTGCTCGAGCAGTACCAGAACCTCAACTATCAGTTCGGTCGTCTGGGCTGGATTGCCGACTACCCGATCATGGACAACTTCCTGTATCCGCTGTTCCACTCCGACTCCCTCGGTGGCGACAACCGTTCTGGTTACAACAACCCCGAGTTCGACGCCAAGGTCAACGAGGCCCGTACCACGGTTGACGACGAAGAGCGCGTCGCTAAGATGCAGGAGGCCGACGCAATGGTCGCTGCTGACTGCCCGGTCATCCCGCTGATGTTCTACACGCACACCATCGCCGGCTCCGATCGCATCAAGTACCTCTATGTCGATCCGCAGAAGCACGCCGATCTGGGTACCGCTGAGCTCGCCTAAGAGTTTTGCAGCTTCCGTGAGGGTCAAGTATTTACGTAGACCTCATGGGAAACATACAGTTCTCCCTAACCTGGGGTAAACTGGCTGATGGTAATTTTGGGATGCCGGTCTGGCGATCGGCATCCCATTTAAGTTAATCCCTAGATAGGGGAGTGGTATGGGTAAGTACATCGTTAAACGTGTGCTTCAGTTCATCCCGGTATTTTTGGGCGTTACGCTGATTCTGTTCGCCCTCCAGAATATCGTGCCGGGAGATCCGATCAAGCTGATCGGTGGAGACAAGGCTCTGTCCCCCGAGGTGGAGCTTCAGCTTCGCGTCCGCTATCACCTGGTCCAATCGGACGAGGACGGCAACGCGATCCTTGACGAGAACGGCGACCCCGTTCAAACGTCGCTCGTGGACCGTTACTTGTATTACATGAACGGCCTGCTTCATGGCGATCTGGGTAATTCCTATCAGCGCAAGCTGCCGGTTACGGAAATCTTTGCCCAGAAGTATCCGTATACGGTCAAACTTGCCGCGTGCGCCATCGTACTCGAGGCAATCATGGGTATCGGTGCGGGTATCATTTCGGCGGTAAAGCGTTATTCCTTCTGGGATATTTTGGTAACGCTCACCACGTCGATCCTCGTTGCCGTCCCGGCCTTCTGGCTCGGTATGTTGCTGCAGCTGTTCTTTGGCGTCATTCTCAAGGACGCCACGGGCGGTGCATTCTCCATGCCGATCTCGGGTGCCGGTGGTTCCAGTTCTCAGTATCAGGATTGGATGCACTATGTGCTTCCGACCATTACGCTGGCTTCGGTTTCGACCGCTTATGCCGCCCGCATTATGCGCTCGCAGCTGCTTGACGTCATGAGCCAGGATTACATCCGTACGGCAAAGGCCAAGGGTCTCTCCAATCGCGCGATCATCATCAAGCATGCGCTTAAGAATGCACTCATCCCCGTCGTTACCTATATTGGTGTCGACTTTGGTGCCATGCTTTCGGGCGCCATCCTGACCGAGACGGTTTTTAACTGGCCCGGTATCGGCTATGAGGTCTATCGCGCCATTAGCATGCGTGACTGGCCCATCGTTATGGGCGGCGTTACGCTCATCGTCGTCGTCGTCATGGTGATCAACCTGCTCGTCGACATTAGCTATGCATTCCTCGACCCGCGCATCCGCCTTGGCGGTCCGTCGGATAAGGCCTAAGGGAGGTACGTCTCATGCAGGAAACTGATTCTCAGTCTCAGGAGCAGGCTACCGCCACCATGGCCGCATCTGCTCCCGCCAAGTCTCGCACGCTGTGGGGCGACGCTTTTAAGCGTCTTCGTAAGAACAAGCTCGCCGTTATCGGTGTCTGCTGGATCATTATCGTCGTTGTGGTTGCCTTGACCGCAGATCTGTGGGCTAAGCCCTGGCTCGGTTCGCCGACGGCTTCCGATTCGACCACCATGGCCGAGACGTCGCTGCTGGCTCCGTGTGCAGAGCACCCGTTTGGCACCGACTCCCTTGGCCGTGACATTCTCGTCCGCGTTATCTACGGTGCACGCGTTTCGCTGTCCGTCGGCATTATGGCCACTGCGATCTCCACGGTGATTGGTCTGGTTATGGGCGCTCTGGCCGGTTTCTACGGCGGCATCTGGGATACGATCATCATGCGCTGTGCGGACATCTTCCTTGCGTTCCCGTACGTGCTGTTCGTTGTCGCCATGATCGCCGTTATCGGCCGTGGTCTTCAGAACGTCTTTATCGCCATCGGTATTCTTGGCTGGCCTTCGATTGCGCGCGTCTTCCGATCCGCGATCTTGACGGTCAAGGAAAACGACTATGTTGACGCTGCGCGCGCGATGGGTGCATCTGATGTTCGTATCATCGTGCGTCACATCTTCCCGAACTCCGTTGCCTCCATCGTGGTCTACGCGACTATGAACATTGGTGGCGCCATTCTGACCGAGTCCGCTCTGTCCTTCCTCGGCATGGGCGTTATTCCGCCTACGCCTTCGTGGGGCTCCATGATTCAGGACGGTCAGCAGTATCTTCTGACTGCTCCCTGGATGATGATCATGCCCGGTCTGGCAATTCTCTCGACGGTGCTCGCCTTCACCCTGCTGGGTGACGGTCTGCGCGACGCCCTCGACGTCAAGATGAAGGACGCATAAGGATGAAGAAGAACAAGAACTATGTGGACCTGAAGGACCAGCCGGTTCCCGAGGGCCAGCATCTGCTCGAGGTTGATGACCTTAAGATGTATTTCCACACCGAGGATGGCGTCGTTCGCGCTGTCGATGGTGTGTCCTACACGCTCGATCGTGGCGAGACCCTGGGTGTCGTCGGTGAGTCCGGCTCCGGTAAGTCCGTGACCGCCATGACCATCATGGGTCTTATCTCGATGCCTCCGGGAAAGATTGAGGGCGGTGACGTTCGCTATCGCGGTCGTTCTATCCTCGAGATGACCGAGGAAGAGATGCAGCACATTCGTGGCAACGATATCGCGATGATCTTCCAGGACCCTATGACCTCCTTGAACCCGGTCTATAAGATCGGCAAGCAGGTGGGTGAGGGCCTTCGTCTGCACCGTGGCTACTCCAAGCAGGAGGCGCTCAAGCGCGCCACCGAGCTTTTGGACCTCGTTGGCATTCCCGAGCCCGAGAAACGCGTCAATGAGTATCCGCACCAGTTTTCTGGTGGTATGCGCCAGCGCGTCATGATTGCCATGGCCCTTGCCTGCGATCCCGATATTCTGATTGCCGACGAGCCCACGACTGCCCTGGACGTTACCATTCAGGCTCAGATTATTGAGCTTATGCAGGAAATGCAGGAGAAGAACGGCAACGCCATCATCATGATTACCCATGACCTGGGTGTTGTCGCCGATATGGCCGACAAGATCATGGTTATGTACGCCGGCCGTCCCGTCGAGTTCGGTACTGCTGAGGAAATCTTCTACGAGAGCCGTCACCCCTATACCTGGGGCCTGATTCGCTCCATCCCGGAGCAGGCCATCGATGAGAAGAAGCCGCTTACGCCGATTCACGGCAACCCGCCTTCGCTCATGAACCTGCCCGAGGGTTGCGTGTTCTCGCCTCGTTGCCCCTATGCGACCGATAAGTGCCGCAAGCAGCGCCCCGAGCGTTTTGTTACCGAGTCCGGCCACTATTCTGCGTGCCATTATTCCGGTGACCCCGAGTTCCTCAAGAACGCCCCTGAGACGTCCCGCACGCGTAAGGATTCCAAGAAGGGAGGCGAGGCGTAAATGGCAGACAATAACGAGCGCACTCCGCTACTGAAGGTCGAGCACCTCTCTAAGGAGTTCCCCGCAGAGTCCGGCATGTTCGCCAAGCGTTTTTCCAAGCGCGTCGTCTCTGCTGTAAACGACATCTCTTTTGAGATTTATCCTGGTGAGACCTTTGGTCTGGTTGGTGAGTCTGGTTGCGGTAAGTCCACTACGGGTCGCACCATCATGCGCCTGACCAAGCCGACCGCCGGTAAGGTGTTCTTCCAGGGTAAAGATGTTGCCGAAATGAGCAAGCATGAGATCAAGGATATGCGTCGCGAGATGCAGTTTATCTTCCAGGATCCTTATGCTTCGCTGAATCCTCGCATGACCATCGGCGAGATCGTCTCCGAACCCATGACCATTCACGGCGTGGGAACCAAGGATGAGCGCATTGAGCGCGTCCGCGAGCTTCTCGACGTTGTCGGACTGAACCCCGAGCACATCAACCGCTATCCTCATGAGTTCTCGGGTGGCCAGCGTCAGCGTGTCGGCATTGCCCGCGCTTTTGCGCTGAAGCCCAAGCTGATTATCTGTGACGAGCCGGTATCCGCTCTGGATGTGTCCATTCAGGCCCAGGTTCTGAACCTGCTTAAGGAACTGCAGGACAAGTTTGGTACGGCGTATCTGTTTATCGCCCACGACCTGTCCGTCGTTCAGCACATCTCCGATCGCGTTGCCGTTATGTATCTGGGTAAGGTGGTCGAGGTTTCTGACTGGAAGACGCTCTATAGCGAGCCTCACCACCCGTATACGCAGTCGCTGCTGTCTGCCGTGCCGGTTCCCGATCCGGATATCCAAAAGTCTCGTAAGCGCATCATCCTTGCCGGCGATCCGCCGTCACCGCTGGATCCGCCGACTGGCTGCCGTTTCCACACGCGCTGCCCGATCGCGCAGGGCATCTGCTCCGAGAAGCTTCCCGAGTTTAGGGAAGTTGCTCCGGGCCACTGCTGCGCCTGCCACTTCGCCGAGCCGTTCCCGATCAAGGAATCGCATATCGACCTGTAGTCGGTTGTTATCGTCCGGGCCTGCCCTGGTGTTGCTTTTCAGAACGTCCTCGGACATGTCGGAAGCCCCGCTGCGCGCTACGCGCTGCGGGGCTTCCTCCGTCCTGCGGAATGTTCTGAAAAGCAACACCAGGGCAGGCCCTGCGGCAACTCGGCAGGTGGAATGCGGTTCCCTGATCGCTCACTTAATCTAATGGGAAAGATAGCGAGGCCGGAGCTTTAGCTCCGGCCTCCTTATATAAGGGCTCGGCAAAGCCGAGCCACCAAATTTGCATCAGCCCCAGTATATGTTTGAGAATCGTACTTGGAGTATGTGGCTGTAGGGGCGGAATGGGGGCAACTTCCCAACGCATTCCGCAGGGGGCGGTACATTTTGTAGCGCGAAGCGCGAATCAAAATGTACCGCATGCCCGAGGACGCGTTGGGAAGTTGCCCCCATTCCGGCCCGGACATATAGATCTACCTGCGCATTTTCAAATTCGTAAACTTTTTTGAAAAAAGTGCTTGCACAGTTCTCGAATCATAGGTTATTATCTTCCTCGTTGAAAGCGCGGGTCCAACAAAACGAACTGCGAATCAACAACATAGCATGTCGGAGTGGCGGAATTGGCAGACGCGCTAGCTTGAGGTGCTAGTGACCGCTTTTTGGTCATGCGGGTTCAAGTCCCGCCTCCGACACCATCGCATTTGAGAAGCCTCTTCGGAGGCTTTTTTGTTACCGATAGACGGTGAGGTTCACGATGGAAACGCTTGAGCGCAATGAGTGGGTTGACGTTGCCCAATTGGTCGATATTACGAGCGATGCTGTCATTATCTGCGAGCTCGACGGAACCATTTTGCATGTAAACAATCGCTTGCTCGACTTGATCTGCGAGGAACGTTCCGATGTGATCAACGGGGACGTTAAAGATCTCTTGTACTCGTCAGCATTTGAACGCGCGACAGAACATCGTCTTCCTTTTGAGACCAATGGTACCGAGAGCGAGTTGATGCTTAAGCTCAGTGACGGCTCCTTTATTCCCGTCCTAGTTTGTGCCGGCTCGGTTACGCCGCCTCGTATCTTTGGCCGCCGTGCGCCGCGTGTTCTCGTGGCGCTCCATAGTATCGAAGAGCAGTATTCGCATGACCGTCAGCTCAAGCGTGCGCTTTCGGAGCTCAGAGTGGCGAATAAGCGCCTCTCGGGCACGTTGTCGGTCATTATGAGCACGATGGGCTCCGATGAGCTGCCTAGTTTGTTGGATACCGTTTTGAACCAGCTTGTAGGAACCCTCGATGCCTCGGGTGCTGCCATCTATTTTTCTGAGAGCGGCGGTTTTAAGCTTCGCGGTGTTTCCAAGGAGCTGTATGACAGCTACCTGCCCGAGTTTATGCCGTATGGTGCGGGTATCCCGACGTATGTGCTCCGTGAGTCTCGTGCCTGCCGCCTGTCGATTCAGCAGGACCTCGAGGGCGATAGGATTGCCTCGGGTATGTTCATGGACCTGGACAATCGTTCTAAGCACCTGCTACGCATGCAAGATATGCCTCCATACCGCAGCGAGATATGTCTTCCTGTGTTTTATGGCACTCAGGTGCTCGGTGTGTTGGAGGTCGGTTGGAAACGTCCGCAGGCGCCGCTTGCCTATGATGTCAACGTGCTCGAGGTCATTTGCGATTATCTCTCCATCCAACTAGTCGGCATGGCATCGAGTCTGCGTTCACGTCGCACGGCAGAGCTTGGCCGTTCTCTCAACGTGCTGCGCGATGAGTTGTTTGCCTATCTCGATGATCCTATTGCCGCCTCGCGTGCGGTTTCGACCGAAATCTGCGCTGTGCTCAGTTGCCATTTCTGCCCCGTGGAGTATGATGCGGGCCTCGAAACCTATGTCATCGATTTTGAAGGTGGCAGTCGTGTGGCATTGCCGGGCGATCCGGAGTCACTCTTCTTTTCTGTCACGACGCCGGCGGCGCGCCTGGGGGCAATTTCCGATGGATTTGAGACATCGGTGCTGGGCGGGACGAGCGCCGACGACCTCAAGCACGTGCGCCTTACGCGCGTGGACGAATCCACGACTATGGGCGCATGGTTGAGAGCCCACGGCCTGCCGTGTCAGGGACTTTATGTCGATTCCGGTATCGAGGCGGGGCGCTGCCACTCGGAGGCGGATGGTACGCGAAGCAACGATGCAATCGTGCCCGCTGATATCGCCAAGGGACCGACGAGGCGCGTTTTGCTGCTCCGTGATGGCAGCCAGGAGCCAATCGACGACCTTGAATACGACTACATGGTGCATTTGGCACACGACTTTGAGCTGATCTATGAGGGCGAGTCTCAAAAGCGTGAAGAGCGTCATATCGCTCAGACGCTTCAGATTGGCATGAGAAATTCGCTAGGCGACGTTCCGGGCATCGCAACCGATTCGGTATACCTGTCGGCAACGAATTCGGCGTTGGTCGGTGGTGACTTCTATACGCTTGTCCGTCTTCCCGACGATTGCGCCGTTATGATATTGGGCGATGTCTCCGGCAAAGGAATTGAGGCGGCGTCGATGTCGGCGCTCGTCAAGACGGCGTTGACGGCTTATGCCTGGGAGGGTGCGGGACCCGCTCGCATGGCCCGCTCGCTCAATAGCATGCTCATGGGCTTTTCGAGGGTCGAGACGTTTGTGACGGCGTTTATCGCCAAGATTGATCTTAAAGCGGGCCGCGCTACCTATTGCTCTGCGGGACATCCTCCCACTATGGTCATTAGGCCGTCGTCGACGCCGCATGGCGGAGGAGAGACCTGCGGGGGAGAAGTGGAGCTCCTTGGGTGCCAATCGGGCGTGATCGGTGCCTTTGAGAGCATGGTGTACGAGACGGGCGTGTTTACGTTCGATCCTGGTGACATGCTGTTTATGTATACCGACGGAACGATCGAAGCACGCGACCGCTCGGGTGCTTTCTTTGGCGAGCAACGCCTGCGCGACCTTCTACTCTCTGTTTCGGGTGAGGGCGTATCGGGCATCTGCGGTAAGGTCTTGGGCGAGCTTGACCGCTTTACCGACTCGGCGCTGGACGATGACATTGCATTGGTGTCCCTTGAGTTTTTACGGGGTCGATCGTAGGTCGCGACGTTGGGCATACAGAATCCTAACGGTTGCAGAAAAGTGTGCATCGAGCGAGCTCTTTTGGGGAACCATGGTCGCATGAATGAGTGGAATGACATAGCGGTTTTGACGCCACCGGGCGATATCGATATCGCCTCGGTGCCCGAGCTGCGCCGACGGTTGGATAATTTAATCGACCGGGGCGTGCGCCGTGTTGTCATCAATTGCCAGACCGTGGCTTTTATCGACTCGACGGGTTTGGCGTTTTTGCTTACGCGTGCCAGAGAGCTTATGAGACGAGAAGGGCTGCTTTCGCTTGTTAACGCCTCCGATGAGGTCGTTCGCTTTTTGGAGATTGCCCGACTTGTCGACATACTTCATGTTGCGGGTCCGGTGCGGGAGTCGATTCCCGCCATTCCGGTGGGGGAGTTGCCGCGATGGAGCAAGAGCGTCAAGGTGCAGCGAGGCATCGAGAATCTCCCGTATTATCGGCACCGTGTGGCCGAGATTCTCGAATCGCTTCCCCTGAGGCGTGATGAGCGCTATGACGTCGCATTAGCGTTGGGGGAGGCATTGGGTAACGCATATGACCATGCGGGCGGTGTTGGCTGCATCCTGACGATTCAGGCCTATGGGGACCGTGTTGTGCTTGAGGTGCTTGATCGAGGCGCTGGCTATTCTATCGATGGGGCGAGCGAACCGATGGCATCCGAGGAACGCGGACGAGGTATCAAGCTTATGCGCATGCTCGTCGATAATGTGGAGGTTGCCCGTCGCACGGATGGTGCCGGCACACGCGTTCGGATGGTGAAGCTGTTTAGCTCGGCATTGGAATCGTGCGCTTAGCGCCTTGGGTTGACATGATTTTCCTGCGTGAACTTGCTTTGGGCAACTTTTTTGAAAAAAGTACTTGCGTCTTTTGGATAACTCGCGTAAATTAATAACCCGCAAGCGGACATGGCTCAGTTGGTAGAGCACAACCTTGCCAAGGTTGGGGTCGCGGGTTCGAGCCCCGTTGTCCGCTCCATTGCATTTCCGGACCGTTCTTAACGGTCCTTTTTCGGCGAAGTGGCCAAGTGGTAAGGCAGAGGCCTGCAAAGCCTTTACCCCCGGTTCGAATCCGGGCTTCGCCTCCAGGCAACATCCGGGCGCTCCGGCGCCCGTTTTGTTTTACATATGCGGACATGGCTCAGTTGGTAGAGCACAACCTTGCCAAGGTTGGGGTCGCGGGTTCGAGCCCCGTTGTCCGCTCCAAGCACAACAGCCCGACTACCACGGTAGCCGGGCTTTTTCGTACCCATTGCAGAGGCTCGAACCCGAGAGGGAGCGAGCGTTAAGCAAACGCGGAGCGTTTGTAGCGAGCTGGCGAGGTCGCCGGCAGGCGGCCGAAGCCGATGCGTATCCGCGAAGCGGATACGCGGATGCCCCGTTGTCCGCTCCAACTATCTTACGCGGTTCTAACGAACCGCGTTTTTTGTTGACGCTGCGCGAGCCCCGGGCACCCCATCTTGCCCCTCAATCGTCGGTCGCGTACATAAAGTACGCTTCCCTCCTCTTTCGCGGCAACCTGGGGCACCCGGAGCCCGCTCGCTCATATGACCCAATCCGCTGTCAAGAGCCACAATGGCCCCGCCGACCGCTTGCAATCGGTCGGCGGGGCCTGCCGTTAACCCGTCCCGGTCCGCCCCCGGC
>NZ_JBQHQF010000018.1:0-41132 GCF_052067635.1 Collinsella sp. HCP3S3_E5
CGATGACATGCCGGGGGCGGACCGGGACGGGTTAACGGCAGGCCCCGCCGACCGATTGCAAGCGGTCGGCGGGGCCATTGTGGCTCTTGACAGCGGATTGGGTCATATGAGTGAAAGCCGCCACGCACCCGGTGCGTGCATCATGCGAATCACGATCATCGTGGCGTTGGAGCAAATGGTCAGCGCCACCGCTATGCCGCAGCCCAGAGCCTCCATATGCAGCACGGCAACAAAAATGATATCCAGTACCACGTTAACGAGGCAGCCGGAAGCGATGATCACGGCAGGGCCACGCGTGTCGCCCACGGCGCGCAGCAGTGCCGTTCCCATATTGAGCAGCAGCGCCGCAACCATGGCGGCAAAATAGCAACGAGCATAGGCCACACCCTCGGCCAATAGTTCATGCGGCGTATTCATAAGCACCAGCATGGGCTCAACGAACACTATGCCCAGAATCGAGACGACGATACCGCCCACCAGAGCGAGCGTCATGGCCGTATGGACCGAACGACTCAGTCGCTCATCATCGTGCTGGCCAAAATACTGACCCGTAATGACAGCACAGCCGGCGCCAACACCGACGCAAAAACCGATGCAGAGCTCCGTGAGCACCATCGTGGCCTGTATGCCGCCCAGCGCGAGCTTGCCGCCAAACTGACCGACGATATAGGTACCGATAAGCGTGTAGGCCTGCTGAAAGAACGAACTAAAAAAGATGGGAACGCACAGCGAAAGCAACTGCTGCCAAATAACACCCTGTGTTACATCGATAGCCGTAGATTTCTTAGCCACACGCCCTCCCCACCAGCGCACGTCAAACAACAAAACGTCAATTTAAGACCAAGGCCAGCACCAGCTTAGCACCGACCGGCGTCAACCGAAACACACGGAATCAGAGCCCGGTGCAAAATATCTGCCTAGTGATACAGTCCCGGCTGGTAGTGATACTCGTTGCTCACGTGCGGACACAACTGCCAAAAAGCGACAGCACTCGCCGCGGCCACGTTGAGCGAATCGACCCCGTGCGCCATCGGAATACGCACAGCCCGGTCACAGCCCGCGATGGTCTTGGCGCCCAGGCCGGCGCCCTCGGTGCCCATAAAGATCGCCAACCGGTCAATCTCCCGCAACGCGGGATCGTCCAACGACACCGAATCATCCGTCAATGCCATGGCGGCACACGAAAAGCCGGCATCGTGCAGCGCCGCCAGCCCATCATGCGGCCATACGCGCGCCTCGCTGCCAATGCGCGTCCAGGGCACCTGGAACACCGTGCCCATGCTCACGCGGGCCGAGCGGCGGTACAGCGGGTCACAGCAAGTGGGGCTTACCAAAATGCCATCGACATTCAACGCTGCCGCCGAGCGGAAAATCGCACCCACATTAGTATGGTCGACAATACCCTCGAGCACGCACACGCGCACCGGGCGCTCACCCGCCACCTCGACGACGCCGTCCAAGAACTCATCAACCGGAATCTGACGCGGGCGACGGAACGCCGCGAGCGCACCGCGCGTCACGTTAAAGCCCGTCAACTGCTCCATGAGCTCCATGGAGGCCACGAACACAGGAACCGGACCTGCGCCCTCGTGTACAACCAGACGCTCGAACAGCGGCATCATCTGATCGAGCCAGCGCTCACCCAAAAGAAAGCTCACCGGCTCGTATCCGGCACGCACCGCGCGCTCGATGACCTTGGCGCTCTCGGCGATAAAGATGCCCTTTTGCGGCTCCAGCACGCAGCGCAGCTCGCGCTCAGTCAGTCGCACGTAGGCGTCGAGCCGCTCATCATTAAGGGAATCGATTCGCAGCACCTCAACGGCATCAGTCATAGCAGCCAGCCCGTACCCTTCTTTACAGCACATCTATACCAAACGAGGCGACGCTAAGCGCCGCCCCATGCATTCAATCAACCCGGTGATACCGTTCACGCCAGACGATTTAAGCATCAACACGACGATATGTCACGAACTCATAATCGAGGCCTTCGTCACCCTCGCCCGCGGCAATCGTGGCAACCCCGTCGCGCCGCGCAACTTCCCACGCAGGATCGACATCCAAATTGGGAAAATACGTGTCCACGGCATGGGTGCAATGGTTGTGCGTGACCTCGGCCTCCACGCAGTACGGCAGAAATTGCCGATAGACATCGCCGCCACCGATCACCCAGGCAACGGGCTCATCGGCAACCGCGGCCAAGGCCTCGTCAACGCTATGCACCACGTCGATGCCCTCGGGGGCAAAGCCCTCGTCGCGCGTAAGCACAATGTTGCGGCGGTTCTTAAGCGGACGCCCGCCGGGAAAACTCAGCAGGGTCTTGCGTCCCATAATGACCGGACAACCCTTGGTGCACGCCACAAAATGGCGCATGTCGGCACGGTTGGACACGACCATGTCACCCTCGCACCCAATGCCCCAGTCATCGCACACGGCGACAATGGCAGAAAGCTTACACGTCATGCGCGTCACCTACACAGCAATGGGGATGTTCTTGACCTGCGGGCCGTGCTCATAGCCCTCAACGATCAGATCATCAGTCGTAAACGCGTAGAAATCATGCACATCGGGGTTGAGCGTTACCTTAGGAGCCGCAAACTGCGGACGCTCGATAAGCTCGCGGACGATATCGACATGACGGTCGTAAATATGGGCATCGGCGATCACATGCAGCAACTCGCCAGCGATCATATCGACCGACTGCGCGACCATCATCAGCAAAATGGCGTACTGGCACACATTCCAGTTGTTCGCGGCCAAAATGTCCTGGCTGCGCTGGTTGAGAATCATGTTGAGTGTTGGCTTATCGTCCTGCGGACGCTGCGTGACGTTATAGGTCACGCTGTAGGCGCACGGATACAGGTGCATCTCGGACAGGTCGCTAAACACGTACGTATTGGTCATGATGCGACGGCTGTACGGCGTGTGCTTAAGGTCGTACAGCACACGGTCCATCTGGTCAAAGTCACCCTCGGCATAATGGCTCTTCTGCCCAATCTGATACCCGTAGGCCTTGCCGATAGAGCCGGTCTCGTCGGCCCACTCATCCCAAATATGGCTGTTGAGGTCATGCACGTTATTGGACTTCTTTTGATAGATCCACAAGATCTCGTCCATGGCAGATTTGAGGGCCGTACGACGCAGGGTAAGCGCCGGAAACTCCTCACGCAGGTCGTAGCGCGCCGTAACGCCAAAGTTTTTAATAGTATAGGCAGGGGTGCCGTCCTCCCACACCGGACGAACCTTTTGGCCCTCGGTAGTGGTGCCATGGTCCAGAATATCGCGGCACATGGCTACAAACTGTTGATCAGCTTTGCTCATTGACCCTCCTGTCAGTCGCCTATAAGCGATTTTTATTGTAGCCCAGGCGCGCAGCATCGAATTGCACACTTGGGGCGGCACACGCAATGCACGGCAGTACGGCACCGCATTCGCAAATGCTGTACCTTTAGCTTTTTTGACATATGCCAAAAATAGCTTGAACGGTTTCGTATACGCGCTATCCTATTGTTGACATATGTCAGATTTGGAGAGTGTATGGCAGGAAGACGCGAAAAATTGCGCCGTGTTGGGATCATTCCCGAATATCGCGGCTTTACCCCTGACGGCCTTGCCAGCGGAGACGCCATCGACATGACGGTCGATGAGCTCGAAGTCCTACGGCTTTGCGACCTGGAAGGCCTCAATCAGGAGGCCGTCGCCCAGCAAATGGGCATCGCCCGTGCCACCGTGGCGGCCATCTGCAGCCGCGCGCATCGCAAGGTGGCAAACGCGCTGGTCAACGGGCGAGCACTTAGTATCGAGGGCGGCAATATCGCATACTCCCCTACACCTACGACGACGGCCATATGGCCAGCAAAGGAGGTCGGCACCATGAGGGTGGCAACGACGTACGACAACGGCAACATCTTTATGCACTTTGGCCGCAGTGAGCAGTTCAAAATCTATGACATCCAGGATGGCAAGGTGCTCAACGAGCAGGTCGTAGGCACCGGCGGCACTGGTCACGGCGCCCTAGCGGGTCTGCTCGCCAACGGTGGCGTCGATACGCTCATCTGCGGCGGTATCGGCGGCGGCGCCATCAACGCGCTCACCCAGGCAGGCATCACGGTCTATGCGGGCGCCCAGGGCAGCTGCGACGCCTGCGTCGAGGCCCTCATTGCCGGCACGCTCGCGCAGACCGGCGAGGCCACCTGCGACTGCCATGGGCACGAGCACGAGCACGCCCACGAGCATGGCGAGGCCTGCGGCTGCCACGGCCACCACGACCATGATGGGCACGAGGGCTGTGGCTGCCACTAGTGGCAAGCACCTCAACGCCAACACGTTTCCGCGCGTGAGAAAACCTGCGAACGAACGGCGAAGGCCGCCTGGAGTACCATCCAGGCGGCCTTCGCCATACTCGACTCAACCAGTCGTTACTTTTTATTACGCATCTGCGCTTCCATCTGGCGCAGCAGGTCCATATCGGACTTGGGACCACCTGTTCCCATGCCACCCAGGCCACCCAGGCCGCCCATGCCGCCCAGGCCCATGGCATCCAGACCGGGAATATTGGGCATGCGCATCTTTTTGCCTTTTTTACCCTTCTTGCCCTTCTTGCCGCCGGCTTGCGCCTGGTTGGCCATCGAGCGCATGCGGCCCATCATCTTGTTCATCTCGCCCCACTGCTTCATAAGGCTATTGACCTCGGTGGGGGTCACGCCGGCACCCTTGGCGATGCGGGCGCGACGCTGGCCGTTGATGATGGAAGGACGCAGGCGCTCCTCCTTGGTCATCGACATGATGATGGCCTCGTTCTTGTCGAAGATGCCCTCATCCAGGTTGCCGCCCATCTGGTTGAGCGCGCGCTGGCCGCCGGGAAGCATGCCCAGAATGCCCTTCATGCCGCCCATCTTCTTGACGGCCTTCATCTGGTCGAGCATGTCGTTCATGGTAAAGCCCTCTCGCAGCATGCGCTCGGCAGCCTCGAGCTGCTCGGCATCGGCTGCCTCCTGGGCCTTCTCGATAATGCCGACGACATCACCCATGCCCAAGATGCGCTTGGCCATGCGGTCGGGATAGAACGGCTCCAGCGAATCGGGCTTCTCGCCCATGCTCACGAACTTGATGGGCTTGCCGGTCACCTGGCGCACCGAAAGCGCGCCGCCGCCACGGGCGTCGCCGTCGAGCTTGGAGATGATCACGCCGTCAAAGTCGGTGCGCTCGGCGAAGGTCGAGACAACGTTGACGATATCCTGGCCGGTCATGGCATCGACGACCATCAGCACCTGATCGGGCTTGACGGCCTTCTTGATGTCCACGGCCTCCTGCATCATCTGCTCGTCGATCTGCAGACGACCGGCGGTATCGACGATGACCACATCGCGCAGGTGGTCGACGGCCTCCTGGATGGCGCCCTTGGCAATAGCGACCGGGTGCTCGCCGTCACCGCGGAAGACCGGCACGCCGATCTCTCCACCAAGCGTGGCCAGCTGGTCGGCAGCGGCGGGACGGTAGACGTCGCACGCGGCGAGCAGCGGCGAGCGGCCCTGCTTCTTGAGCAGGTATGCCAGCTTTACAGCCGCCGTGGTCTTACCGGAGCCCTGCAGGCCCACGAGCATAATGACGTTGGGAATGCGGTTGCTAAAGACGAGCTTGCTCTCGGTGGAGCCGAGCATCTCGGTGAGCTCGTCGAGCACGATCTTGACGACGTTTTGCGCCGGAGTCAGCGATTCCATGACCTCGGCGGTCATGCAGCGCTCCTTGGTCTTGGCGACAAACTCCTTGACGACCTTAAAGTTGACGTCGGCCTCGAGCAGCGCCATGCGAATGTCGCGCATGGCCGAGGTGATATCGGCCTCGGTCAGCTTGCCCTTGCCGCGCAGGCGGTCAAATGTGTCGTTGAGGCGATCGCTCAGAGAATCAAACACTGGTCACTCCTTAGTTGGACTCGCCCACCAGGGCGCGGCAGAAATCTTTGGCATTAAACTCCTGCAGGTCATCGACCTGCTCGCCCACGCCCACGCGCAGAATTGGGAGCTTGAGCTTCTCGGCCACGGCCATGGCGATACCGCCCTTTGCCGTGCCGTCGAGCTTAGTCATGATAATACCGTCCAGACCCAGCTCCTCATTAAACTCGAGCGCCTGGTTCAGGCCGTTTTGGCCCGTCGCGGCATCGATCACGAGGACGACCGAGACGGGCATGGGGCCGGCGGCCATATTGGCGGCGCGCTTACGCGTCACGTTAACCACCTTGGCAAGCTCGCGCATGAGCTCGGGGCTCGTGTGAAGACGACCGGCGGTGTCGATGAGCACCAGGTCGCTGCCGCGCTTATCGGCCTCGTCGAGCACGTCGTAGCAAACGCTTGCCGGGTCTGAGCCGCGGTCGCGCTTTATGACGGGGACGCCGGCGCGCTGGCCCCACACATCGAGCTGTTCGATGGCGGCAGCGCGGAAGGTATCGGCCGAGCCGATCACGACGTTCTTGCCGCGGGCGGCCATGGCGCTCGCGATCTTGCCGACCGTAGTGGTCTTGCCGGCACCGTTGATGCCCACAAACAGAACACAGCTCGGCGTGTCGGCGAACGGATCGCGCTCGACGGGTACAAAATGCTGCTCGAGCTGCTCGGCCAGGGCCCGACGGAGTTGCGGGGCGGTCTTGAGGTTCTTCTTGGCCGCGGCATCGCGCAGGTCGTCGGAGACCTGGATGGCGACCTCGGCACCCATGTCACCCATGACGAGGGTGTCCTCTAGATCCTCCCAAAAATCCTCGTCGACCTCGCCGCCAAAATAAAAGACCTCGTTGAGGGCCTCGCGGCTACGCTCAAGTCCGCGCGAGAGAGCATCGAAGAATCCCATTATGCATTCACGACCTTTCCGGTTTCGCGATCGAGTTTTTGCGAGACGACGCGACTGACGCCGTCAGCTTGCATCGAGACGCCGTAGAGAACGTCAGCGTCCTCCATAGTACGGCGCTGATGCGAGATAACCAAGAGCTGTGTATCGGATCGCAGCACGTCGAGCGCGCCGATAAGCTTGGACAGGTTGGCGTCATCGAGCGCCGCCTCGACCTCGTCCAGCACATAGAACGGCACCGTACGCGTGCGATACACGGCAAAGAGCAGGGCAAGCGCCGTCAGGCTCTTCTCGCCGCCCGACATGAGCATCATCTTGGTGATACGCTTGCCGCGCGGCTGCGCCACGACCTCGATGCCCGTCTCGGCCGGGTGCTCGGGGTCGGTCATCTCCAGATGTGCCTGGCCACCCGGGAACAGCATGGCGAAGATCTCGCGGAAGTTCGCATCGACCTTTTCGAAGGTCACCAGGAAGGCTTTACGCATCTTGCGGTCGATGGCCACGGTAATCTTGGTGAGCGCCTTGCGCGCGCTCTCCAGATCGGCCAGCTGCTCCTCGATGTAATCGGCGCGGCGCTTGAGCTGCTCGTACTCCTCCATGGCAACCTGGTTCACAGGGCCCAGGTTGTTGATCTGGCGCACGAGCTGGTTGAGCTCGCGCTCGGCGGCGTCGCGGTCGGTGGGAGCAGGAAGCATGAGCGCTTCCTCGAGCACGGTGGTGCCATCGGCGGTAATGGCCTTGATGGCCGCCTCTACCTGCACTTCGAGCTTGCCGCGCGCGACCTTGAACTCGTTTTGTGTCGCTGTGGCGGCATCGACCCGCTCCTTGGCGCGGGAGACCTCGGCCTTGGCATCCTCGATGGTTTTCTTGAGCGAAGCCGAGTCTGCCTCCTCGAGTGAGGCCTGGTCACGCAGGCGCGCGGCCCAATCAGATGCACGCTCCAGCAGGGCCGAATAGCGCTCGTGCATGGGATCGACACGCAGGCGCAGCAGCTCGAGCGAGCGCGAAGCCTGACGTGTTCCGCGGATACGGCGGTCAATGCCCTCCAGGCGATGCTCCAGATCGGGCACGCGGCCCTTCAGCGAACGCAGGCGCTCACTCGTCTGGGCCAGGCGCACCTTGGCATCGGCGAGCTTACCGGCTGCCTCGGAATCGTCACGGCGCACGCGATCGAGCTCGTCGTTGGCTTCGGCAATCTGGAGACCCAGGTCGCTTGCCTGCGCACGGGCCTCGTCGCGCGAACGGGTGAGCTCGTCAACGCGCGGGCGCGCGGCGTTCACGGCCTCGGCCGCCTGCTCGCGGCGCCTGGAGATGCGCGCACGCTCGACCTCGGCGTTGTTGGCGCTTTGCTCCAGGCGGCCAATCTCGGAGAGCAGCGAGCGACGCTCGCCCTCAAGACGGGCGATCTCGCCGGCGGCATCACCCTCGGAGGCGCGCGCCTCCTCGACGGCCGCATTGGCCTCGATAACCTGGTTCGACACATGCTCAAAAACGGCAGCCAAATCGGGCTCCAAGCCTTCGAGCTCGCGAATGCGGCGCTTCCGCTCCAGGGCACCCGAGGCCTCGCCGGCATCGAGCCCCACGCGCACCAGGCCACCAAAGCTCACGCGAGCGCCATCGGGCGTCACATAGGTCACACCGTCAACGACTGGCGCCGCCAGCGCACAAGGCAAGTCATCGACCACGTAATAGCCGCCGAGCAGTGCATCGACAATCGGGCCATAACCGGAACGCACGGACAGGCGATCAACCAGACGCGAACCGGCAGCGCCCTCGGCAGCAGCAGAGCCGCTCACAGCACGCGCCACCAGCAGTGCCTCGCCCGAGGCCTTCTTTTGGTCCAAAGCCGCACGACCGGCACGCTCAAGCGTGGCGGCGTCATCAAACAACAGGGCATCGATATCGCCGGCAAGCAGCTGCTCGACCAGGCCCTCAAGCTCACGCGGCGCCTCGAGCACGTCGCCCAGACGGCCCGTTACGTCATCGCCCAATGCCCCTACCAGACGGCTCACCAACGGCGAGCTATCGGCCATACGGGCATCGAGCTTCTTTTGGCTCGCAAGCTCAGAGCGCACCTCGGACAACTTGTTGCGCGACTCGCTCTCACGGGCGCGCAAGTCCTTCAACGCCGCACGGGCGACCTCGGTGGCCTGGCGCGCATCGGCCTGAGCTTGGCGAGCCTGATCGAGCGCGCCGTCGAGCTCCTCGGCGCGGTCGCGACGGCTCTCGAGCGAGGCCGTGACCTCCTCGAGCTGCTCGTCAATCTGCTCCAGGCGCGAGGCGTACATGTTGTCCTCGACCTCGGCATTGCTCAACGAGTCTTTCACCTTGGCAAGCTCGAGCGCAGCCTTGTCGGCCACGCGCTGCACATCGCGTTGCTCGCGCGTAAGCTGCGAAATCTGATTGTCGAGCGCAACACGGCGCTCGTGGAGCTCGGCGGCGGCAGGGCCGGCGGCGTCAACGTCGTCCTGGGCCTGCATGTGCGCACCGGTCACTTCCTCAAGCTGGGCACGTGCATCCTCGAGCTCCTCGACCACGCGACGACGCTGATGCTCGGAGCTCGAAATCTGGCCGCGCATATCGGACAGGCGCGACACCATATTGTGGCCCTTTTCCTCGAGCAGGCGCATATCGGAGTTAATGCGGCCGACCACATCTTGCATATGACGGCGCTGCTCGCCCAAGTCACCCACAAACAGGCCCTTTTCCTCGAGCATCACCTGGAGCTTCTCGAGCTCGCGCTCCTTTTCGCCCAAGCGGTACTGCGCAAGCTCCAGCTCGGCGGCACCCTCTTTGGAACGGCTCTCCAGATCGTTCCACTGCGACTGCAGCGAACGAAGCTCGTCAACGGCCAGCATCTGCGTAAGCTCGTTCGCGCGCGAGGACAGCTCTTTGTACTTGCGCGCGCGATCGACCTGACGCTCCAACGGTCGCAGCTGACGGGCAATCTCCTTATTGATGTCGCGCGCACGAGTAAGGTGCTCGTCCATCGACTTAATCTTTTTGAGCGCACGCTCCTTGCGGCGCCTGTGCTTGGAAATGCCGGCAGCCTCCTCGATAAGGACGCGGCGCTCCTCGGGACGGCTCTGCAAAATGGCATCGAGCTTGCCCTGGCTGATAATGGAATGCGTATCCTTACCCAAGCCCGAATCGTGCAAAATGTCCTGGATATCCATCAGGCGGCACGGACTCGAATTGATGAGGTATTCGCTCTCGCCCGAACGATACATGCGGCGGGTGATGGCAACCTCATCAAAGTCGACAGGCAGCACATGGTCCGAGTTATCGAGCACCAGCGTGACCTCGGCAACGCCCACCGGCTTGCGCGCCGACGAGCCTGAGAAGATGACGTCCTCCATGGCCTGGCCGCGCAGCTGCTTGGCGCTCTGCTCACCCAGTACCCACAGAATCGAATCGGAGATATTCGATTTTCCCGAGCCGTTAGGACCGACGATGACGGTCAGGCCCGGCTCAAACGTCATATGGGCGCGGTCGGCAAACGACTTGAACCCTTTGAGCGTAAGGGACTTGAGATACACGGTTCCTCGCTTAAACGGGCTTCTTGTTGAGAATCACACCGTTGGTGGTGTAACCCATGCGGTCGAGCGCCTCGAGTGCAGCGGCTCCCTCGGCCTCTTTCTTAGAGGCGCCGGTGCCGCGGCCCTGACGGATACCGTCGACAAGCACCACGGCGGTAAAGGTGGGCGCATGTGCCGGGCCCTCGGAGCCTACCAGCTTGTATGCCGGGGGCTCGTGACCGTCTGCCTGCACGCACTCCTGCAAGAACGACTTGGGGTTCGCGGGGTGCTCGGCACGCTCGGAGGCCAAATGGGGCTTAAGCGTGCGGTGGATGAACTCCGCCGCCGCATCCCAGCCGGCATCGAGGTACAACGCACCCACGAGCGACTCATAGACGTTCTCGAGCGCCGAGTTAAGGCCGCGCGCGCCGGTACCGGTCTCGGAGGCGCCAAAGATGATGATGTCGTCGATGCCCAGCTCGTGCGAAACCTCGGACAGCGTGGCACCCGAAACAAGCGATACCTTCAGACGCGTGAGCTTGCCTTCATCGAACTCGGGATAAGACTCAAAGAGCGAACGGGCAACCACGGCGCCCAGAATGGAGTCACCCAAAAACTCAAGCCGCTCATAGCTGGCAGAGACCGGCTGCCCCTCTACTGCCGAGGGGTGGGTGAGCGCCGCGCGTAGCAGCACCTTGTTATTAAACTCATGGCCCAGGATTTCCTGAGCGCGCGTGAGTCGTTGAGATAAAGCCAAGACCTAGGCCTCCCTGGCGTTTTCGATAGCGTCGACGGCGTCGGCAACGGAGGTGAGCGACAACAGGGTCTCGTCATCGATTTCGAGGTCAAACTCGTCCTCGATGGCCGTCACCAGCTGCAGGCGCTCGAGCGAATTGGCATCGAGGTCGTCAAAAGTCGTCTCATCACTGATCTCGGCAACGTCAACGCCCAGCACGTCGGCAGCGACCTCGGCGATCTTGTCAAAGATTTCGGAGCGATCCATAGCGCATCCTCTCATAAGTCGTGGAATACAATGTGTCGCGCGGGCGGAAGCCGCATTGCAGCACGGCTCCGATTCTACCCCACGATGCATAGCTTGAGCCACGTAACGGAGCTCTTGCTAAACGATACCTTCCATGGAATTGGCAATGCTTTCGATAAGCCCGGCTCGAACGGCCTGAGCCGCGGCGAGCGTACCGTTCTTAACGGCTTCGGCCGACGTGGCGCCATGGCCAATCAAAACGACGCCGCGAAGGCCCAGCAGGATCGCGCCGCCCTTGGCATCGCCCGAGAGCTTGGCTTTCATCTGGCGCATCTGCTTTTTGATGAGCAGTGCGGCAATCTTGGTACCGAGCGAAGACATAAAGGCGCCCTTGAGCTCTTGCAGCAAAAACTTGGCAGCGCCCTCGGTTGCCTTGAGCGCAATATTGCCCGACATGCCGTCGGCGACCACAACGTCAAAATTGCCCGACGTAAGATCGGTGCCTTCGCAGTTGCCCACAAAACCGGGAACCGCGGCTTTCATAGCCGGGAAGCACGCCTTGGTAAAGTTAGAACCCTTCTCGTCCTCGGTGCCGTTGCCAAGCAGGCCCACACGCGGGTGTTCGATGCCCAGGACCACGCGGGCATAGGCTGCACCCATCTGGGCAAAGCGGACCATGTCGTCGACCTCGACATCGGGGTTGGCCCCCATGTCGCACAGTACCGTAAGGCCACCGGCGCGGTTGGGCAGCGCATTGGTGAGGCATGGACGCACCGGCTGCTTCTTACCCTCTACCAAATATCTAAACGGCGTCACGTAGGCGGTGGCGGCAGCCGTCATGGCGCCGGTCGACCCCGCGGAGAAAAACGCGTCCGCGTTGCCCTTCTTAATAGCACGGCAGGCAAGCACGATCGAAGACTTACGCTTGGTCATCACGGCGCGGATGGGATCGTCGTCCATGGCGATGACATCGGGGGCCTCCAGAGCCTCCACGCGCGCGTGCGCCGCGGCAAAGGGGTTGACGATATCGGCGGGGCCAACAGCAATGACCTCGATATCGGGATCGGCGGCAAGTGCGGCCTCAATACCGTCGAGGACAACTTGGGGCTTCTCGTCTCCGCCCACAACGTCTACACAAACGCGAACGTTACTCATTTCAAGTGCTCCTTATACAAAAATGGCCGACTCATTGAGCCGGCCATTATGGTTCCAGTTGGAACGGCATCGTATCCAGAGTATACAGTTACTCGGTAACGATAACCTCGCGGTCCTTGTAGAAACCGCAGCTGGGGCACACGTGGTGCGGGAGCTTGACAGCGCCGCAACGGGGGCACGTGGACTGAGCCGCAGCCGAGATCTTCATGTTGGCGGAACGACGGGTATGGGTACGGATACGACCCTGCTTTTGTTTAGGTACGGGCATAGTGACCTTCCTTATGAACTATCCAGTGTGGCGATTACGCGCAAGTAGCGATACTACCACATTTTTACTCATCAAGATTGAGATTCTTCAATGCTGCAAATGGATTTTCCGTGGCAGCGGCCCATTCGGCCTCGGCCTGGGCAGCGCAATCGCATTGCTCGACGTTGAGATTGATGCCGCAGGTGGGGCACAGGCCGCGGCAATCGGGCTTGCAGAGCACCACAAACGGCGTGTCCATGACAACGGCGTCGTTAATGGGCTCCCCCAGATCGACAATGCGGTCCTCGCCCAAAAGCTCGTAACCGTCCTCGTAGGCCTCGGGATCCTCGGGCTCCTCAAAGAGGTAGAACTCCTCGATCTCGCCGGCGATATCAAACGAGGCGAGCTCAAGGCAGCGGTCGCATTCGCCGGTGGCGTGCGCTCGAACCATGCCGGAGAGCAGAACACCGGTGCCCGCATTGGTAAAAACCACGTCGTAAGCAATGCCGTCCTGCAGCTGGTACTCCTTCTCGCCCACCGTGTAGGTGGCGACATCGACCTTGCCGGTCAGCGGATACGAGTCTCCGGGAAACTCGAGCTGCTCGGAAAGATCGACGGTAACGCTCGGGAACTCAGCCATTACCACTGACCGTTCTGCTGGGCGGCACCCTCGTTGAGCTGCTGACGGCAACGGGTAACGGTGCCGGTCAGGCTCTTGAGGTTCTCCTCGAGATGCGTAAAGACCTGCTCGGCATAATCCTCGGCCGCATAGCGCGTCTCGCGCTCGTACTGCTGGGCACGATCACGGATATCGTCGGCCTGCTGCTGCGCCAAGCGGACGATCTCCTGCTCACCGGCAATGGTGAGCGCCTGCTGCTGAGCATCGGCAATGATGGAATCGGCCTGAGCGGCGGCGGAAGCCATAAGCTCGTCGCGCTCCTTGAGGATGCGACGGGACTTCTGCCACTCCTCGGGATAGCTCATACGGATCTCGTCAAGGATGTTAAAGAAGACGTCGGCATCGATAACCTTCATCTGGGCATTCTTGCCGAACGGCGTCTTAGCCTCTTCGATGAGCCCCTCGAGCTCCTCGACAAGGCTCACGATCCTGTCGCCAGGAAAATTCTCGCCCGGCATCCGGTCTCCTTTCATAGGTAACATGTCATCGTGTTAGTTTACCACATGCCATCAGGCAATATGAAACGTCACGAAAAGCGATGTTTAAGCGCTTCGACCACATTGGGCGGCACAAACGTCGACACATCGCTCCCGAGCGATGCGATCTGACGAACCACCGAGCTCGAGATATAGCCGTACTGCGGCGCACTCATGACAAAAATGGACTCAAGCTCGTTGTCCAGGCGATAGTTGAGGTCCGCCTGCTGCAGCTCGTACTCAAAGTCGGTCATGGCGCGCAGGCCCTTGACCACAGCACCCGCACCCTGCTCACGGGCAAAATCGACCAACAGGCCGGTAAAGGGCAGTACCTCGACACCGTCAATATCGCCCAGGGCCTCGCGGGCCAACGCCACGCGCTCATCGAGCATAAAGGTGGTGCCCACGCCGTTTTTGCCCTGCGACTCCGCCACGGCGACAATCACGCTGGGAAAAATGCGGCGGGCGCGGCGGATTACATCGATGTGACCAAACGTGATGGGGTCAAACGTACCCGGAACGATCACGCGGTTGATAGTGTCATTCATGGGTATCCTCCAAAGGCACGTCCTCGTCAATATCGCTGTCATTAGTATGGTCGCACTCGTCCGCGGCCACCCAGCGCAGCAAGTCAACCGAGGTAATGCCGTAGCGTTTCTCTCGCACGGTCTCAAAACCAGCCGGATGAGCGCCCGCGTCGCTTGCGGCATGCTCAAACAGGGCAAAGGCCCCTGGTGCCAGCAGGCCCTGCTGGGCAAGATTGCGCAGCAGCTCCTCGACCGGCTCGGCACCAAAGGCATAGGGTGGATCGAGCAGGACCAGATCAAAGGGGCCGCCAGGAACACGGCCGCGCGAGGCGCTCGCCAACACATCGCCGGTAACGACGTGCCAACGCGAGCGGTCGCGACACAGCGACTCGATATTCTTAGTGATCAGTCGGGCGGCATTGCGATCGATCTCGAACGTGATGAGCGAGCGAGCGCCGCGCGAGAGCATCTCGATTCCCAGGGCACCGGAGCCGCCAAAGGCATCCAGCACGCGGACCTCGTCCAGATCGAAATCGAATGCCGACATGACCATGGACGCACATGCCTCGCGCACGCGGTCGGTCGTGGGACGGGTGACATCGCGCCCACGCGGCTCTTCGATCTTGCGGCCGCGCCATTCACCGCCGATGATTCTCATCCTCCGCTGACCTCCTTGAAGATATGTCGATAGCGCGTGGCGACCGCATCGCGCAAGGGACGCGTCGCCACGGAGTCAAGGTTGCAAGCATACCGCAAGAGCTCGACCGCGTCCAAATGGGCCCATTCGATAAGATCCTCGTCGGCGTCCAGGTCCACAAAACGCAGGGTCACACCGCCATGTTGGCGATAACCCAAGATTTCGCCCTCGTGGCGCAAACGCAGGTCCATCTGCGCAAGCGCAAAACCGTCAGAGGTCTTTTCGAGCGCCCGCAGGCGGTCTTGCGCAGCAGACACACCGCCATTGCCCTTGGAATGCGTCATGACCAGGCACGTGCCCGACACGCTGCCGCGGCCCACGCGGCCTCTAAGCTGATGCAGGGCCGCCAAGCCAAAGCGCTCGCCGTTCTCGATAACCATGACGGTGGCGTTGGGCACGTCGACGCCCACCTCGACCACCGTAGTCGAGACGAGCACGTCGATCTCGCCGCGCTTAAAGGCGTCGATCACGCGGTCCTTCTCCCCCGCCGGCATGCGGCCGTGAAGACGCTCGACGGAAAGCCCCGGCAATGCCAGACGCAGGCGGTCGAGCTCGGTCGCGGTGTCGTGCAACGGCACGGGCACCGTCACGCGACCTTCATCGTCGCGAGCAATGCCGGGAACGTCTTCCAAATCGTCCGCGGAGTCACTCGGCTCCACAAGCGGGCAGATAACGTAAGCCTGCTGTCCTTGAGCATGCGCCTCGCGTATGGCACCGTAAGCCAAGTCGCGGCTCGACTCGGTGAGCACGCGCGTCGAGACGCCGGCCCCGGGAACGGGGCGATGACGAATGATGGACGTGTCCAGGTCGCCATAGACCGAGAGCGCCAGTGTGCGCGGAATAGGCGTGGCCGTCATAACGAGCAAGTCCGCACCTGGGCCTTTGGCACGCAGGGCATTGCGCTGCCCCACGCCAAACCGATGCTGCTCGTCGATAACGACGAGTGAAAGATGTTTAAACGTTACGTTATCCGAAAGGATCGCATGGGTACCAAAGAGCACATCGAGCTCACCAGACTGCAGCTGTGCATGGATGCGCTCGCGCTCGGCGGCCGGGGTAGCACCCGTCAGGAGCGCCCAGGACATACCGGCCTGCGAGAGCAAAGGACCGGTCTTATCGACATATTGACGCGCCAGCACGCCCGTGGGTGCCATGACGCAGGACTGGGTACCCGAATCGGCCGCGACTGCCAGCGCGCAGGCGGCGACGGCGGTCTTGCCGGTACCGACATCGCCCAGCAGCAAGCGGTTCATCACGTGGTCGCCATCGCACATGTCATGCAGGATGTCTTGGAACGCGGCCTCCTGCTCGACGCTCAGCGAAAACGGCAGGGCCCGCCTAAGCGCCGTCAAATGACCACCCGCGGTATGGGTGTAGGGAACCACCTCGACCATACCGCCGTCGTTGCGCAGACGAAGCGCCAGCTGAAGATAGAGGCATTCCTCATAGGCAAGCCGTGCGCGCGCGATATCGCGCTCGGCCATACTCGAGGGAAAGTGAATCGAACGCAGCGCACGGGCGCTGCTCATAAGGCGGCGCTTGGCGCGCAGGGGCGCGGGAATCGGGTCGAAAGGATTGCCGACAATCTCGAGCGCGCCGCTCACGATACGGCGCATCCAAGCCTGGCTCACACCGTCGCTCACATAGTGAACCGGCAGGATGGTGCCCGCGGCACGCCCGTCCTCGAGCTTTTCGAAATGCGGCGAGGCCATCTGCTTAAAGCCGTAGGCAAATTCGACCTTACCCATCACGGCCAGGCGGTCGCCCTGCTTGAGCTGCTGGGCAATCCAGGGCTGGCGGAAAAAAGCGACTTGCAGCACGCCCGTCTCGTCCACAAGCGAGACCTCGGTAACCTGCATACGCGGGCGGGGCTGCTTTTGAACGATACGATCGACCGTGGCGACGATCGTGCACACCGTACCGATAGGCGCCATCTCGATGGACCAGGAGCGTGTAAAGTCCAGATATCGATGAGGAATATGGAGAAGGAGGTCCCCCACCGTCCTAATTCCCAGACGGCGAAGGGCCTCCTCACGTTTACCCGAAACATATTTGAGTCGCGCGATATCCTCGTCGAGCGCATTGCTCTGGGCAAAGCGCTCCGAGACGCGCGGCACGGAGCACAGCTCGGACATGGGCAGATGCCTACTCGATCGAGAAGATCACGGGATAGAGCGGCTGCTCGCCACGATGGGCGTCAATCTCCAGGTCGGGCTGAGCCTCCTCGATGGCGTCGACGATCTCCTGGAAGGCCTCATCGGACAGCTCCTCGCCGGCCAGAATCGTCAGCGCGTCGCCCTCCTCTTCCTCCTGCATGCGGTTGATGCAGTCGAGCGTGACCTGCTTCACATCGGAGCCGACCACGTCGATGGAGCCGGCAATGATACCCATGACGTCACCGGAGTGAATCGGCGAGCCGTCAGAGGCGCTGGAATCGCGCACGGCACGGGTGACCTCGCCATCGCGAACCTCGCTGAGGGCATCGACCATGGCGGCGACGGCGTCCTCGAGCTCGGAATCGGGCAGCACCGCGAACAGAGCGGAGAACGCCTGCGGAACGGTCTTGGTGGGAACCACGGCGACCTTTTTGTCGGTGCAGGCAGAAGCAGCAGCCTCGGCAGCCATACGGATATTGCCGTTATTGGGCAGGATGATGACCGAAGTCGCGTTGACCTGGTCCACCGCGCCCAGCAGGTCGGCGGTCGAGGGGTTCATGGTCTGGCCACCCGAAACGACTACGTCGACGCCGAGGGACTTGAGGATGTCGGCCTCACCGGAACCGGCGGCAACGGCGACAAAACCCAGGGCCTTGGCGGGCTCGGCGGCCTTTTCCTGGTCCTCGTGGATCTTGGCGGTACGGTCGTGGGCCTCCATCTCCATGTTGTGGATAAAGACCTCGTAGATCTGGCCAAGCTGCAGCATGTGCTCGAGCACCAGGTTGGGGGTGTTGGAGTGCACGTGGATCTTGTAGTCGGGGTAGGCGCCCACGAGCAGCTCGCAGTCGCCCATGGAACCCAGGAACTTAAGGCACTCGTCCTCGTCAAACGGGGCGTCGGCCTTAAAGAGGAACTCGTTGCAGTAGCGGAACTCCGAGCCCTCCCAGTCGTCGTTGGCCTCGATCTCGACGCGACCGAGGGCCGCATCGCGGGCAGAGCCAGCGGAATCAAACGTGGTGGAGAAATCCTCGACAACGGTGCTGCGGCCCAGAGCAGCGGCAACGAAGTTTTCCAGGAAGATGGCGAAGCCAAAGGCGCCGGAGTCGACCACGCCGTTCTCCTTCAGAACGGGCAGCAGATCGGGCGTGCGAGCCACAGACTGGTAGGCCTCGACGACGATGGCGTCGAGCGCGTCCTCGGCCGAGAACTTCTTCTTCTCGCACTCGTCGGCCTTGGTCGAGACGTCGCGCAGGACCGTAAGGATCGTGCCCTCGATGGGCTTGCGGACGGCCTGGAAGGCGACCTTGACGGCGCGACGGAAAGCATGCGCGATGTCGGCAGACGTGATGGGCTCATCGGCAGAGACGAGACCCTCGGCCACGCCGCGCAGGATCTGCGAGGTGATAACGCCGGAGTTGCCGCGGGCGCCCATGAGGGAGCCGTGGGTGATGGCGCCGGCGATGGCCTCCATATCGGCATCGGCGGGAAGGGCGGAAAGCTCCTTGGTCACCGAGGCGAGCGTGAGCGACATGTTGGTGCCGGTGTCGCCGTCGGGCACGGGAAAGACGTTGAGTTTATTGATCTCCTCGGCCTTGTCGGAAACGGCAGCCGCAGCGATCGGAAAACAGGTGCGAATGGTCTTTACAATCATGAGTATTTGAATCTCCGTTTTCGGATGCTAGTTCAGACGGCTCTTGAGCGCGTCGATGTGAATGCCGATCTTAAGGCTGGCGGGATCGATCTGGGCGATCTCCTGCAGGGTGAAGGCAACGGAGCTCGAAAGATTGTGGCAGACGGACTTCATGTTGACGCCGTTCTCGAGCACGACGTGAAGGTCGACCGTAAGGCCGTTCTCGTCGGCGGAGACAAGCACGCCCTTGCGGAGGCGCTGACCGGCAAGCAGGCGCACGCTCTCGGCGCCCTGGAGCTGCTCGGCCATACCGACGACGCCATAGCACGTCATCGCGGCATAACCGGCAATATCGGCAATAACGTCGTTCGAGACGCTCAGGCTGCCGTTAATGGTCTCAGACACAAGAATCTCCTTATCTGGTGCTCGCGGCACCATGTCGTGGGAGCAATCATTGCAATATTCTACAACGACCGCGCCATGTTGAGGTGGTGGGTCGCGGGATTACATCCTCGACACGAAATGTTGATATGGCAACGTTTGCGTTAAGCAATCGCGGTATGAAAAAACCCGCCGCAAAAGCGACGGGTTTTACAATCTGGCTCCCCGGGTAGGACTCGAACCTACAACAGCGCGGTTAACAGCCGCGTGCTCTACCATTGAGCTACCGAGGAATTTAAAGCCCAGCAGATTGGGCTGAGAAATTCTGGCTCCCCGGGTAGGACTCGAACCTACAACAGCGCGGTTAACAGCCGCGTGCTCTACCATTGAGCTACCGAGGAATAGGTGCATGCTCTCAAGCAACGAAGTTTATTATACGGACGAATCAGCTCAGGGCAAGAACTTTTTTGAGAAATTTTCCGACCCAGTCATTGGGGACGTTCTTAAACGACTAGTCATTCAAGAACGTCCCCAACGACTAATTAACCAGACGCCCAGGGTAGTCTTTTTGGGACGGGGCTTTTTTAGCTACCCTATCTCAATGAGCGGCTCAAGCTTTAAAGGCCCCAGATTGGGTAGCTAAAAAAGCCCCGTCCCAAAAAGACTACCCGTGCCCCAACTGCCGGCCCTTGTTACATGAAAGCGCCCTCAAGCGGATGTGCTTGAGGGCGCTTCTTGCTTGACTAGCTTTCAATATAGTCTTTGAGCTTACTGGAGCGGCTGGGGTGGCGGAGCTTGGCCAGGGTCTTGGACTCGATCTGGCGGATGCGCTCGCGCGTGACACCAAACTCGCGGCCGACTTCCTCGAGCGTGCGGGGATGTCCGTCGACAAGTCCAAAGCGCAGCTCAATAACCTTGCGCTCACGATCGGCAAGCGAGTCGAGCACCTGGGTGAGCTGCTCCTGCAGCATGGAGAAGCTGGCGGCATCGGGCGGAACGATGGCCTGGGAGTCCTCGATAAAGTCGCCCAGCTGGGAATCCTCTTCCTCGCCGATAGGAGTCTCGAGCGACACGGGCTCCTGCGAGATCTTCTGAATCTCGCGGACGCGGTCGGCACTCATGTCCATCTCGGCACCAATCTCCTCGGGGGTCGGGTCGCGACCCAGATCCTGGAGGAGCTGGCGCTGCACGCGGACAAGCTTGTTGATGGTCTCGACCATGTGCACGGGAATACGGATGGTACGGGCCTGGTCGGCGATAGCGCGCGTGATGGCCTGACGGATCCACCACGTGGCGTACGTGGAGAACTTGAAGCCCTTCTGGTAGTCGAACTTCTCGACGGCGCGAATCAGACCAAGGTTGCCCTCCTGGATCAGATCCAGGAACAGCATGCCGCGACCGACGTAGCGCTTGGCGATGGAGACGACCAGACGGAGGTTGGCGCTGATGAGCGCCTGCTTGGCCTCGAGGCCCACGTTCTCGATACGAGTCAGACGACGCATCTCGGCGCGAGTGAGCTCGATCTCGCCCGCCTCGGCGGCCTCGAGCTTCTCGGTGGCCTCGAGACCGGCCTCGATCTTCATGGCCAGATCGACCTCTTCGGAGGCGGTCAGCAGGTCGACCTTGCCGATCTCCTTAAGGTACATACGAACCGGGTCACCGGTCAGCATCACCGTGGAGGCATCGATGCCACGCACGCGAGAACGCGAACGGGACGTGCGGACGGTGCGCTTCTTTTTGCTCTTGCAAGAACCCATCTCGGCATCGGCCTGACGGGCCATCTTAAGCTCATGATCGTCGAGCGAGCCGGAATCGTGCTCCTCGTCGTCATCGAAATCGTCGGTATCGTTATCGTCATCGTCGACGTCCATGGGGGCGTCGTCGTTTCCGCTCGCGGAGATAATCTGGATGCCGCTGTTGCGCAGCGCGGAATAGACCGCGTTGAGCTGCTCGTCAGAAACATCGATATCCTTCAGGACGACCTGGATCTCGTCCTCGGTTACCGAAGTCCTGTTTGAGCCGTTGCCCATGAGCTTAGCAACGTAGGATTCCAGCCCAGTACCCGTGCTCTCAGTCTTATTTGGCACAGATTCTCCCTTCGTAGTCCACAGGACACATTACTTTAGCACACACTTACACGTCTATACCCAAAATTCAGACTGGATATAGCAGATAACATGCCGATTGACCACAACATCTAGGCCTGATCGGGACCCGCAGTCTCCAAACCAATCAACCGGAACGGATCGGCCACGCCGCCAATCGACTTCTGGAGCTCGCGCTGGCGCAAAGAATCCTGCGCGGCCTGCATGGTCAATGCACGGCGCGCGTCATCGTCGAGCGACCGGTCCTGGCGCAGCTTGGCCTGGGCAGCCCGCATACGGCGCTTGATGGTGTAAAGCTCAAGCGTATCGAGCATAAAGACGATGTTCGTCTCGGTGGGGTGCTTGCTCGTCGCCGAGATGCGCCCGGCGCTGACGAGCGAAGCCGCCTCGGGACACACCGCGCGCGCGGCGTCCATGCACGCCGCGGGATCGGTGCCCGGCGGCGTCGCGAGCACGGCCCACGCGATGGACTCGTGACGGGGGTCTACCCACTCGATCGAGCAGATGCGATCGGCGTACGTGCGGAATAGATCGGGGTAGCTGGTGAGCATCGTCAACAGCTCGCGCTCCCCCGCCAGAGACTTCCGCTCCAGATCGGTCAGCACGATCGACGTCGCCGGAACGGAAGCGGTCGAAGCAGACCCCGCGGGCGCCGCGTCCATGCCAGCAGGCACATCGATCGGCGGCATATCGTCGACGACCTCGACCGGCGCGGCCCCGTAGGCCTCGAGCGGCACATAGTCGTACGGTTCCTCCTCGACCGGTGTGGATACCGACGGCGTCGCCCCCGACGCCCAGGCGCCGCGAGATGCCCCCTGCGGACCGGACGCCCGACCGCCCGCGCTGCCTGCGCGCTCGGCCTGTGCCCGCTGGCGCTCGTAGTTCTGCTCGCGACGACGCTCGGCGTCCTCGCGTTTGGCGACATCGCGAAACACACGGCCCGAACTCAAGCGCACCGTCTCCAAATCCAGGCCCAGAAGGTCGGCGATCTGGATAAAGTACGTATCGATCATGTAGCTATCGCGCAGCGGATAGATGAGCGTCAGCGCATCCTCGAGCGCCTTGGCGCGACCGCCCGGCGTGGTAATGTCGCTCGACTCCTGCAGTGAGCGGTACACAAAGTCCATGAGGGGATCGGCGGCGTCGATACGCGCCTGCAGTGCCTCGCCACCATGCGCGGAGATGAACTCCATGGGGTCGTTACCGTCGGGAAGCACCACGCAGCGCAGGTCCATCGAGTCCTGCTCGATAAACTGAATCGCGCGGCGCGCGGCCTTTTGACCGGCGGCGTCACCATCGAACATATACACGATGCGCTTGGCAAAACGGGTGAGCGTCTTTACGTGATGTTCCGTCAGCGCCGTACCCAGCGTGGCGACGACGTTTTTGATCCCCGCCTCCCAGCAGGCGATGCAGTCGGTATATCCCTCCACCACGATGGCGGTATCCTGCGCGACGATAAACTCCTTGGCCCAGTTAAAGCCGTAGAGGTTTCTCTTTTTATGAAACACACTCGTCTCGGCGGTGTTGAGGTACTTGGGCTGGCCGTCGCCCATAATACGACCGCCAAAGGCGATGTTATGACCCTGTTCGTCAAAGATGGGAAACATCACGCGGTCGTAAAAACGATCGGCGAGCTGTCCGCGCCCGCGGCTCACGGCCACGTTGGCGTCGATCATCTCCTGCGGGGTAAAGCCCTTCTGCGACAGATGGGCCACCAACATATTGCGACCCGGCGCAAAGCCCAGGCAGTAGCGACGGCAGACGTCGCCACCCATACCGCGGCTGGCAAAGTACTCGCGCGGACGGCTGTCCTTACCGCGCATGAGCATGGTGTGATAGAACTGGGCCGTCTCGGCGCACAGGTCATAGATGCGGGCGCGCTTGGTGCCGCGATCGCGCTGCGCGCCGGTATCGTGCAGCTCAATGCCGGCACGATCGGCCAGGTAGCGAATCGACTCGGGAAAGCTCAGGTTCTCGCGCTTCATGATGTAGGTGAAGACGTCGCCGCCCTCGCCGCAGCCAAAGCAGTGCCACACCTGCGTAGCGGGGATAATGTGAAACGATGGGGTCTTTTCGCCATGGAAGGGGCAGCAACCCCAAAACTCATGGCCGCGGGGCTTGAGCTCAACCGTTTCCTGCACGATGGCAACCAGGTCGGACGCAGCGCGCACCTGGTCTTTCTCCTCATCGCTAATCACGGATGCTCACCCCCTGCTCACCCAAGTTATAACGGATATCGTCAATATTACCCTCGACGGTCGCGATAAGCTCGTCCAGCGAATCGAACACGCGCGAAGGACGCAGCCGACGCGTAAACGCCAACGAAACCGAACGTCCATACAGGTCGCCCGCATACCCGATCAAGTTGGCCTCGAGATGCGCCGAAGCGGCATCGTCGGCATACGTCGGCGGCAGGCCCACGTTGACGGCAGCGGGCCACACGGTATCGTCGACCAGCACAAGGCCCTCGTAGACGCCATCGGCAGGCAGCTGGATTCCGTTTGGCACCAGCAGGTTTGCCGTCGGAAATCCCATATCGGAGCCCTCGTGGCGACCGCGAATCACGCCGCCGCGCACCATATAGGGACGGCCGAGTAGATCGGCTGCCAGCTCAACGTGGCCCAAGCTCAGCTCACGTCGAATGCGGGTGGCGCAGATAGCCTCGCCGGCCTCGCACAGCAAATTGTGCCCACACACGTCAACACCGCGCTCGACACCCCATGCCTGCATCTCGGCAACGCCCGAGGCGCCGCCGCGGCCAAGCCTAAAATCGCTGCCAACGCGAATGGAGCGAATGTCGACAACATGCGCCAACAGCTCAAGAAAGCCCACGTGGTCGAGCGACGCTACCGCAGGCGTAAAGGGAACAGCCACCACGGCATCGACCCCAGTCTGAGCCAGGGCATGCAGGCGGTCGGCCGTCGTCATCAATTTTTGAGCGGGCGCAGGGCTCACCACAACATCTGGATCAGGGTCAAACGTTACGACAACCGCTTTGCAGCCGCGGACGCGCGCATCGCGAATGACCGCGTCGATCAGCTCACGATGTCCCCTATGCACGCCATCGAAAACGCCGATGGCAATCGAGGCGGCACCCATAGACTCGCAGTCACCAAAAGCATCAGCCAAAACGATGCGGGCCTCCGCCGCCGCGCCCACAAAAAATGTGCGCGCGAGCTCGCGAGGGTCCAGCATCATCGAACACCGCCGATCGCCTGCGGAAAGACGTGCTCCATCACAAAGCGACCATCCTCGATACGAGCCAAGGCCTTGAGCCCGCCATCGAGCACCAGCGCAAACGGTGCCTTCGACGCATCGAAGCCGGCGAGCGCGCGATCAATAGGAATACGACGCCCGCACAGCAGATCGTCGGCAAGATTGCCCGGCAAGTCGACGCGCGTGGCGCCGAGGGCCGCAATGGGGTCCAAGGCAAAGCCGGCAGCGGACTCGGCAGAAAGTTCCTCGACCGCATGGCAGGCACCGATGGAGACAATGCCAGAAGCGGTACGGCGCAGCGCGGAAATATGCGCGGCACTATCGCAGGCGCGACCCAGGTCGCGAGCGAGCGCACGGATATAGGTGCCCTTGCTCACCGAGAAGGCAACGGTCCAAATGCAGGAATCGCCCTCGCCACTCACGGCGATCAGGTCGGCAGAATATACCTCGACCGGGCGCGCAGGCAACTCAACGGCATTGCCCTCACGTGCAGACTTATAGGCGCGCACGCCGTTGACCGAAATAGCCGAAAACGCCGGCGGAACCTGCATCTGAGGGCCCAGCATGGCGCTCAAGCGCTCACGGGCATAGGCCGGATCGCGCAGCTCGGGTGCAATGGCAACCGTACGGACGGCCTCGCCTTCCGCATCGTCGGTATTGGTCTCGGCGCCAAACGAGATATCGGCGACGTAACTTTTGGTATCGAGGGTAAGCATGCCCAGCAGACGCGTAGCCTGGCCCACGCCCACCACCATGACACCCGACGCCATGGGGTCGAGCGTGCCGGCATGACCGACGCGCCGCTCATGGAGGGCGCGCCGGCACCGCGATACCACGTCGTGGGACGTGCAGCCCACCGGTTTATCGACGGCGAGCAGCATATTCAATTGAGAAGGCGTACGACGAGCCATGTACCATCCAAAAAGTTAAAGCTCGACGGTCACCGAAGCGGGATCCTCCCCCACCAGCTCGGCCAGCATGGGAAGTGCCGCGGTGAGCGTCTCGAAAATCGTTCCGTTATTGGTAAAGCCGGCGGCAGCGTGATGTCCGCCTCCGCCAAAGTTGGCCGCAATCTCGGAGACATCCATGTCGCCCTTGGAGCGCAGGTTTCCGCGCACCTTGGTATCGCCCTCGATGCCCTTAAGGAACAGGCAGACCTCGACACCCATCACCGAGCGCACCACATCGACCAAGCCGTCGCACTCATCCGAGGTGACGCCACATTCCTTAAGGTCGCTTTCGTACGCGTAGCTATACGCCACGCGCCCGTGCGCGACCGTCTTGATGCGGCCCATGACGATGGACTTGAGGTGCAAGAACTCGACGCGCATGCTCTGATAGACCTCGAGCGCGACACGCGCCGGGTCGGCACCGTGCGCCACCAGGCGCGAAGCCGCATGGAACGCAGCGGCATCGGCATTCTGATACTGAAAACGACCGGTATCGGTAACCAGGCCACAGAGCAGACAGGTGGCGATGCGATCGCGAACGACAATGCCGCAATCATCCAAAAAGCGGTCGATGATCATGGCGCACGCCGCAGCATCGACACGCCTCAGGCTTACCTCGGCAAACTCCTCGCGCGCCGGATGGTGGTCAAAGCACACCACATGTTTGGAGCGGCGGAGCACGTCGGCCGAGTTGTTCAGACGCTCGACAACCGGCACATCCACCGAGATAAACAGGTCGGGATCTCCCGTAAAGCTCGAAGCCGGCACCAGACGATCGGCGCCTTCCATAAAGCGGTAAATACGCGGAACGGGATCGTCGTCTGCGAGCAGCAGCGCGATGTCCTTGTCGGGGAACGCCTTCATGAGCGAGAGACCCAAGCCCAACACGGAGCCCAGGGCATCGCCGTCGGGAGAGGTATGACCCGAGATCGCAATGGAGGACGCACCCTCGATAAGCTCGAGGATGCGTCGTTTAATATCTGCAGACTCGCACGAGACGAGGTCGGCGGAATTAGTCATCTAAAGCTGCCTCCTGGGCGGCATCCGCTATGGGATAGCCGTCCTCGTCCTTTTCGATCGCCAGCGTGGCCGGGACATTCTCCAGCGCACGCGTAATGCGCTCGGCCTCATCGGTCGAGCGATCGATGCGAAAATCGAGCTCGGGCGTGACGCGCCAGTCGAGCGAGCGAGCCAACAGGCTGCGAATGCGGCCCTTGGCGCTGGCGAGCGCCTCCATGACCTCATCGTAGCGGCTCGCATCGCACGACACGTACACGCGCGCGAACGAACGGTCCACCGCGACCTCGACCGCGGTCAGGGTGACCAGGTCGAGACGCGGATCGGAAACCTCAAAGAGAAGGATATAACCGAGCTTCTCGCGAAGCTGCTCGCCCAGACGGCGGGTTGCCTGCGTTTGCTTCATAGCGCTACCCCCTACTCGGTACGGGCAACCTGGTCGATACGGTAACCCTCGATCTGGTCGCCGGGCTTGATGTCCTGGAAGTTCTCCAGGCCAATGCCGCCCTCGGAACCGCTCTTGAGGCTCTTGGCCTCGTCCTTGTAGTGGCGCATCGAGGCGATCTTACCGTTAAAGACAACGATGCCGTCGCGCACCAGGCGCACGGAATCGGTCGCGGCGATCTCGCCCTCCTCGACGCGGACACCGGCGGCGATACCGACTTTGGGCACCTTAAAGGTGTCCAGGACGGTCGCAGTACCCGTGGAGACCTCGACCTCGGTGGGCTTGAGCATGCCGATACGGGCAGCGTCGAGCTCCTCGAGGCACTTGTAGATAACGTCGTAGCAACGGATCTCGACGCCCTCGCGCTCGGCAGCGGAGCGGGCCTTACCGTCGGGACGCACGCCAAAGCCAATGATGATGGCGTTGGAGGCGTCGGCCAGGACGACGTCGGTCTCGTTGATGGCACCGACCGCGGAGTGGATCGTGTTGATGCGGACCTCGGACTGATCCATCTTGTCGAGCGAGTCCTGAAGGGCCTCGATGGAGCCCTGGACGTCGGCCTTGATGATCAGGTTGAGCTCCTTGACCTCGGCGTCGGCGATGGTCTCGAAGAGATTCTCGAGCGTGACGTGCTTCACGCGGCTCTGCTCCTCGATGCGGGCCTTGAGCGAGCGCTCATCGGCCAGGGCGCGCGCCTCGCGCTCGTCCTCGAACACGCGGAACTCGTCACCGGCGTTGGGGACGGACTGCAGGCCCAGGATCTCGACGGCGTCGGAGGGACCGGCCTCGGTGACGGCGCGGCCCTTGGGGTCGAGCATGGCGCGGACGCGGCCATAGGTGAGGCCGGCGACCAGCGTATCGCCCACGTGCAGGGTACCGCGGGTCACGAGCACGGTAGCGACCGAGCCGCGGCCCTTGTCGAGCTTGGCCTCGAGGACGTTGCCCGAGGCGAAGGTATCGGGGTTGGCCTTGAGCTCGAGCACGTCGGCCTGGAGCAGCACGGTCTCCAGAAGGTCGTCGATACCGATCTTCTGCTTGGCCGAGATGTTGACGAACATGTTCTGTCCGCCCCACTCCTCGGGGATGACGCCGTACTCGGTGAGTTCCTGGCGTACACGGTCGGGGTTGGCGCCGGGCTTATCGATCTTGTTGACGGCGACGACGATGGGAACGCCGGCGGCCTTGGCGTGGTTGATCGACTCGACCGTCTGGGGCATGACGCCGTCGTCGGCGGCGACGATCAGGATGACGATGTCGGTCACCTTGGCGCCACGGGCACGCATGGCCGTAAAGGTAGCATGGCCCGGGGTATCGATGAAGGTGATCTTGCGGTCGTTGATCATGACCTGCGATGCGCCGATGGCCTGGGTAATGCCGCCAGCCTCGCCGGCAGCAACGCCGGTGTGGCGGATGGCGTCGAGCAGGCTCGTCTTGCCGTGGTCGACGTGACCCATGACGGTGACGACCGGGGCGCGGGGCTTAAGGTCGGCGGGATCGTCGTAGAACGAGAAGGTGTTCTCCTCCTCGGGGGTGATGATCCTGATCTGACGGCCCAAGTCGTCGGCAACGAGCTCGACAAGGTCGTCGGACATGGACTGCGTCATGGTGAGCGGCGTGCCCAGCAGGAACAGGCGCTTGATGATGTCGTTGGCCGGAACGTCGAGCGCCTCGGCAAGCTCCTGGACGGTAACGCCCTGGGAGACCTTGATGGCGTCGAGCTCCTCGGGGTTCACGCCCTGGGCCAGCGCCTCCTCAATCTTGCGCTCCTCCTGAGCCCTAGCGGCCTCGCGCTCGCGCTTCTCCTTGCGCTTCTTGCGGCGACCGGTGGACTCGCGAGAGGCCTCCTCGACGGCGGCACGGGCCTCCTCGAGAACCTTCTCGCGGCTGTACTCCTCGGCCTCGCGCGCCATGCGGCTGTAGTGGTCCTCTTCGCTGTTGTGACCACCCTTGCGCTTCTTGCCCTTGCCCTGCTTATCGGGGTTGGGGAAATCCATGCCGGCAGCGACATTGTTGCTGGCGTTGGTGCGATGGCTGTGCGGGCGGTTCTCGGAGGCGTTGCGGTCGTTGCGACGGCCGCCACGACGATCGTTGTTGCCGCCGCGACGGTTGCCGCGCTCGGCCTTGGCCTTGTCCTCGGCGTCCTTCTTCTCCTTGAGCACGGTCTCCTGTGCGGCGATCTGATCGAGCAGCGAACGGAAGCGCGAACCGGAGTCGGAAGCGGGAACGGCGCGGCGCTGGGCCTCGCGAGCAGCCTCCTCCTTTTCGCGGGCAAGGCGCTCCTGCTCGGCCTTCTTCTTGGCCTCGGCCTCGGCACGGGCTGCCTCCTCGGCGGCCTGGGCGGCGGCAAACTGGCGGCGCTCCTCCTCGCGTGCCTTCTCGGCGGCGATGCGCTCGCGCTCGGCCTCGGCGGCACGCGCTGCCTCCTCGGCGGCGGCAGCCTCCTCCTCGGCCTGCTTGGCGGCCTCGACTTCCTGGGCGTGGGCCTCGATCACCGAGGCAAGCTGCTTGCGGACCATGGCAACATAAGCGTCCTCCAGCGCGGAGGAAGCAGACTTAGCGGGAATCTTCATTTCGGCGAGGTGACCCATCAGTTCCTTGGAGGTCATGCCGAACTCTTTGGCCAGGGTGGAAACACGGACTTTTGCCATATGACTTCACCTACCCTTTCTGGCACCTTGGGTGCCTAGAGACTGAACGAGCGTGGGATGTGCGCCGGAACCTGTCCAGCGCAACCGCGCGCTAGATCAGGTCCTCCGCATCATCGAAGGCGTCGGTGTCGTGGACACCGCAGAAACGGGAACCGGGACGGGCCTGGTTGCGGCACTGGATGCCGTCCTCGGACACGTACTCGCAACGACGGGCGTCGTCATCCTCCTCGTCACCGATCAGGTCAGCGGCAGGCTCCTCGTGAACGGGAACGTTCTTGAGGATGTCGGCGGCAAGGGTCTCGGACTTAATGTCGATGTGCCAGCCGGTCAGGCGTGCGGCCAGGCGGGCGTTCTGGCCCTCCTTGCCAATGGCGAGCGAAAGCTGGTCGTCGGGCACAATGACGCCGGCATAGGCCTTCTCCTCGTCGATAAGGACGCGAGTGACCTTGGCGGGCGACAGGGCGTTGGCGACGTAGACGGCCGGATCGGCATCCCACAGGATGACGTCGACGCGCTCACCGCGCAGCTCACCCACGACGGCGCGCACACGGCTGCCCTTGGGGCCGACGCAGGCGCCCACGGGATCCAGGCGGTCGTCGAGCGAGTGGACGGCGACCTTGGAGCGCTGGCCGGGCTCGCGGGCGATCGACTTGATCTGGACGGTGCCCTCATAGATCTCGGGCACCTCCTGCTCAAACAGACGACGCATGAGCTCGGGGTGGGTACGCGAGATAACGATCGGCGGACGGCTGTGCTCGCCGCGGACCGGCGGAAGCGTGGAGTTGGGGTCGCGAACGTCAATGATCACGGCCTTGATGTGCTGGTTGTGCAGATAGCGCTCGCCCATGGGGCGCTCGTTGCGCTCGTTCTCGTAGCGGCGCTGATCAAAGTGCGGAAGCTCGGCCTCGACGCCTTCGCGGATCTTGACGATCGTAAAGTCGGGTGTGGACTGCAGTACGGTACCGCTGATGAGGTCGCCGATACGGCCGGAGAACTCCTCGTAGATCTGCTCGCGGGCGGAGTTGCGCACGATGGCGTTGATCTCGGCCTTGGCGTGCTGGGCGGCGATGCGGCTGGTGTTCTTGGGGGTGACGTCGATCTCCTCGAACTCGGTGAAGTTGCCCTCCTCGTCCATGGAATCATCGATCGGCTCCAGGCGGTAGACATAGATCTTGCCGGTGGTGCGGTCGATGGTCACCTTGGCGCCCCACTCAAGATGCAGGATCTCGGCATAGCTCTTGGCGAGCGACTGCTCCAGGCGGTCGATCAGGTAGAGCTGGTCGATGTGCTTCTCCTGGCAAAGCTCCATCAGGGCGGACATCATGTCGGATGCTGCCATGTTAGTTTCCTTCCTTCGCGGGCTTGAAGTCATAGACGGGCTTCAACTTGCACTTTTTAACATCGGAAAAATCGAGGGTGACAGACTCGCCGTCCTCGAGCTCGAGGGTTACGTTGGTCTCGGTCGCGGCGGCAATCTTGCCGGAGTACTTGCGACGGCCCTCGGTGGCGGTGGAGGAAAGCTCGCAGTCCTCGCCCACAAAGCGGGCAAAGTCACGCGGACGGCGCAGCGGGCGCGCCATACCCGGGCTCGACACCTCAAGCGTATAGCTCGAAGAGATGGGGTCGAGCTCCTCGATCACGTCGCCGACCCACTTGGTGTTGGCCGTGACGTCGTTGAGCGACAGGCTCTGACCCTCGGCACCCTCGATACGCACACGCACGCAGGGGGCCTTGGTAGCACCCACGAGCTCAACGTCGACAATATCGACATCGTGCTGGGGAGCGACGGCCTCGAGCGCGTCGATGATCGCCTGCTCGGTCTTGGTCTTGACCATTGCGGCACCTCCATCCATACAAAAAAGAAGCGGGGCCGAAACCCCACTTCTTTCAATTACAACTTCATTTGCAAGCAAACTATACCAATACCTGCGAAAACGTGCAACCACAGCACAAATCCGCAGGTCAGCGTGAGCACAGGTTCTCCACAAGAAATGGATAATTAGGTGTAGTCGCAAGTATCCATATCCAAAAAGAGGGACGACCCAGCCGGATCGTCCCTCGTCTATTGTGCATCAACTATATGCGCAAGGTTTACTTAACCACCAGGTTGACCAGCTTGCCGGGCACGCAGATGGCCTTGACGACCGTCTTGCCCTCGAGCCACTTGGCAACAGCGGCCTCGGCGGCAGCCTGCATCTCCTCGTTGGAGGCATCGCGGGCCACATCGATGCGGCCGCGGACCTTACCGAGCACCTGGACCACGATCTGCACCGTGTCCTCGATGGACTCGGCCAGGTCAAACTCGGGCCAGGCGGCGGTGTAGGCGTTGCCCTCGCAGCCGAGTGCCTCGTGCCACAGCTCGTCGGCCCAGAACGGGCAGATGGGGGCAAGGACGCTCACGATGTCCTTGGCCACGCCGTAGCACAGTGCCTTGTCGCGCGATGCGCCCTCGGTGGCGTTGAGGTAGGCGCTCGCTGCGTTGACGAGCTCCATGACGGCCGAGATCGCGGTGTTAAACTGGCCGCGATCGAAGTCCTCGGTGCACTTGGCGATGGTGCGGTGACGCTCGCGATAGAGCTTCATCGCGGTCTCGTCGAGCACGGACTTGTCGAAGGCAACGTTGGCATCACCCGACTGGACAAGCTGCCACACGATACGCCAGGCGCGCTTGATAAAGCGGTTGGCACCCTCGACGGCCTTGGGATCCCAGTCAAAGTCCTTCTCGGGCGGGGCGATAAACAGGATCGCCAGACGCATGGTGTCGGCGCCGTAGGGCTCGATAACCGAGCTCGGAGGCACGACGTTGCCCTTGGACTTGGACATGGTGTCGCCGTTCTCGTCCTTGACCATGCCCTGGCACAGCAGGTTGGTAAAGGGCTCGTCCACGCTCAGCAGACCCAGGTCGCGCAGCGCCTTGGTAAAGAAGCGGCTGTAGAGCAGGTGCAAAATGGCGTGCTCGATGCCGCCGATGTAGTTATCGACGGGCATCCAACGGTCTGCCGCCTCGCGGGAGAAGGGCAGCTCGGTGTTGTGCGGGTCGGTATAGCGCAGGTAATACCAACTGGAGCAGGTGAAGGTGTCCATGGTATCGGTCTCGCGCTTGGCCGGGCGGCCGCAGACCGGGCAGGTAGTCTCGTAGAAGTCCTTGCACTCGGCGAGGGTCTCGCCGGCGCCCAGGTCCAGGTTCTCGGGCAGCGTCACCGGCAGCTGGTCCTCGGGCACGGGCACAATGCCGCAGTGCTCGCAATGGATGGCCGGGATGGGGTTGCCCCAATAGCGCTGACGGCTGATGAGCCAGTCGCGCAGACGGAACTCGACCTTGCGACGACCGCAGCCCATGGCCTCGAGGTCGGCCACGATGGCAGCCTCGCCCTCGGAGTGCTTACCGCCGCGCATGCCGGTGTACTTGCCGGACTGGACGAGCGTGCCCTCGGCAGCGTGGGCGCAATCCCAGTCGACGGTCTCGGCATGGAAGGTATCGATGGTCTCGCCACTGGCCTCGACGGAAGCGCGGTCGTCATCGTCCAGGATGATCGGGACGATCGGGAGGTCGTACTTGCGGGCAAACTCAAAGTCGCGCTGGTCGCCGCAGGGAACGGCCATGACGGCGCCGGTGCCGTAATCGGCAACGACATAGTCGGCAACCCACACGGGAACCTTCTCGCCGTTGACGGGGTTAACCACGTAGCGGCCCGTAAAGGCACCGTGCTTCTCGAGGGTGCCCTGGGCACGCTCGACAGCAGAGATATGCTTGGAGTCCTCGACGATCTTGGTAACGGCCTCCTCGTACTCCGTGCCCTCGACGAGCTCGTGCAGACGAGCGTACTCGGGAGCCAGGACAAAGAAGGAGACGCCAAAGAGCGTGTCGGCACGCGTGGTGAAGACGGTGATCTTGCCCTCGTCGCCCTCGATGGGATCGCCGTTGGCATCACACAGGGTAAAGTCGACCTCGGCGCCCTCGGAGCGGCCGATCCAGTTGGCCTGCATCTGCTTAACGCGCTCGGGCCAGCCGGGGAGCTTCTCTAGATCGTCGAGCAGCTCCTGGGAGTACTCGGTAATCTTGTAGTACCACTGCTCAAGGTCGCGCTTCTCGGGCTCGGTGCCGCAGCGCCAGCACTTGCCCTCGGTAACCTGCTCGTTGGCCAGAACGGTCTTGCAGTTGGGGCACCAGTTGACCGGGTTCTTCTTGCGGTAGACCAGGCCCTTTTCCCACATCTTCTCAAAGATCCACTGACCCCAGCGGTAGTAGTCGGGGCTGCAGGTCTTGACCATGCGATCCAGATCGTAGGAGAAGCCCATGCGCTTCATCGTGGCGAGCGCCTGGTCCATGTTCTTATACGTCCAGGCGGCAGCCTGCGTGTTGTGCTTGATGGCGGCGTTCTCGGCGGGCAGGCCAAAGGCGTCAAAGCCAATGGGATGCAGCACGTCAAAGCCGCGCATACGGGCCTGACGGGCCATGGCATCGCCGATGGTATAGTTGCGCGCGTGGCCCATGTGCAGGTCGCCCGAAGGATACGGGAACATCTCGAGCACGTACTTCTTGGGCTTGCTGGCGTCGGTGTCGACGGCAAAGAGGTTGGAGTCCTCCCAGGCCTTCATCCACTTGGACTCAATGGCCTGCGCGTCGTAGGCAGGAATCTCGTCCTTATGATCTGTGCAATCGCACATATCAGCTCCTTTAATCTTAGCTGGGGTCGGTCGGCTTGGCTTTATTCGCTACTGCGGACAGTCCTGCGCAAGACGAAGAGCACATTAAGTGCTCTTCTTTGTGTGCGGAACTTGTAGCGAACAAAGCCAAGCCGACCGACCCTAAGGTTAACTTGACTGATGATAGCAAATACGACAAGCGAGATGCCTGCGACTTGCAGGCATCTCGCTTTATCTTAATAACGTGGTTGGAACTCAACCTTTATGTGCGGCTCTTATCCTATCGATAAGATACAGACTGCTGCGAATCCTTGACGACTACGTCGTGGGCGCCGCCTTCGACAATCGAGGTCGAGCTCACCAGGGTCAGGCGTGCCTTTTTCTGGAGCTCGGGAATCGAGAGGGCACCGCAGTTGCACATCGTGGACTTGATCTTGTAGAGCGTGCCGCCCACGCCGTCCTTAAGGGAGCCGGCGTAGGGAACGTAGGAGTCGACGCCCTCGACAAAGCTGAGCTTCGCGGCGCCGCCCAGGTCGTAGCGCTGCCAGTTGCGGGCACGCGCAGAACCCTCGCCCCAGTACTCCTTCATGTACTGACCGTTGACGTTGACGCGCTCGGTCGGGCTCTCGTCAAAGCGGGCAAAGTAGCGGCCCAGCATCATAAAGTCGGCACCCATGGCAAGGGCGAGCGTCATGTGGTAGTCGTAGACGATACCGCCGTCGGAGCACACGGGCACGTAGACGCCGGTCTCCTCGTAGTACTCGTCGCGAGCGCGGCAGACGTCGATCAGCGCGGTGGCCTGGCCACGGCCGATGCCCTTGGTCTCGCGGGTAATGCAGATGGAACCGCCGCCGATACCCACCTTGATAAAGTCGGCACCGCAGTCGGCCAAAAAGCGGAAGCCCTCGGCATCAACGACGTTGCCGGCACCAACCTTGACGTCCTCGCCGTAGTTGGCGCGGATCCACTCGATGGTGCGCTTCTGCCACTCGCTGAAACCCTCGGAAGAGTCGATGCACAGGACATCGGCGCCGGCCTCGATGAGCAGCGGCACGCGCTCGGCATAGTCGCGGGTGTTAATGCCGGCGCCGACCATGTAGCGCTTGTCGCCGTCGAGCAGCTCGTTGGGGTTGGTCTTGTGGCTGTCGTAGTCCTTGCGGAAGACGATGCCCATAAGGTGATCGTTGTCGTCGACGATGGGCAGGGCGTTGAGCTTGTTATCCCAGATGACGTCGTTGGCAACCTTGAGGCTGATGTTCTTGTCGCCCACGATGAGCTGTTCACGCGGGGTCATGAACTCGGAGACCTTCTTTTGGTGGTCATCGCGGCTGGGGCGATAGTCACGGCTGGTAACGATACCCAGGAGTTTGCCCTTGGGAGTGCCGTCGTCGGTGACCGGCATGGTGGAGTGACCGGTCTTCTCCTTGAGCTCGATAACCTGCTCCATGGTCATATCGGGGGTCAGCGTGGAATCGGACTGGACAAAGCCGGCCTTGTGATCCTTGACGGCCTTGACCATGGCGGCCTCGGACTCGGGGGTCTGGGAACCGTAAATGAAGGACAGGCCGCCCTCGGTAGCGAGCGCGACACCCATGTCGACGCCCGAGACGGACTGCATGATGGCGGAAACCATGGGGATGTTCAGGGTGATTGCCGGCTTCTCACCGCGCTTAAAGCGGGTTAGCGGCGTCTTTAGAGAGACGTTGTTGGGGATGCACTGCGAGGACGAATAACCAGGGACCAGCAGATACTCCGAAAACGTGTGGGACTCACCGGGAAAGAACGTAGCCATGTTTCTCCTTTTTCCATGCGACCGGTCGGCTGCAGGCCTCGTAGGACCCAGCCCAACCTTGGGCGCCCAATACTGGGCAAGTATCTTAACGCACTTTGACTGCTACAATGCATGATTTAAGAAGAGCACACGAGGGTTTAACGCAGGCTTTGCGTTTGCCCAGCAAACACTTTAACGGAGAGACGTGGAGCGCATGGAGTACAAGACGACGGCAAAACTGGTCATTCAGTCGTGCGACAAAGATCTGCCGGGCGTGTTCGGCCACGGCTGCGTCTTGCTGCTGCAGGGTATCGCCCGCGAACACTCAATCAACCGCGCCGCCAAGAGCATGGGCATGGCCTATTCCAAGGCATGGCGCATTGTGAACGAGGCCGAGGGGCAGCTGGGGTGCAAGCTCATCGAGCGCGACGGCGCCCGCGGGAGCTCGCTCACCCCCGCCGGCGAGCGAGCCATAGCGGCCTACGAGGAGCTGCAGGCCGACATAAACCAGGTCATAGCTGCCAAAGCCGACGTCCTCATCGCCACTATCAACACAGAGTAGACTTTTTGGAACTGATTTTTAGTCCACTGCCCCCACGAATTATGACGCGAGACACAAAACGGGCCTATCTACTACGTTTAGTCGAATACCGCCGACCAGACCGTAAATTAAGAAAACAAAACCGCTGGTAGACAGTTTATCAATTTTCAAAAAGTCGATTATGGTCGACCCTTAGGGCTTAAACGTAGTAGATAGGCCGTTTTCGTGGCACGCGCCCCGATGAGTCAACAGATTAGCTACTGTCGGAAGGCGTTATCGAGGGCAGCGGCTACCGTCAGGGGATCGTCGGTGCCGGCGAAGAGGCGGATGGTGCCCCCCTGCTTGCCACGTGGGGCCGAAAGACGCATCGTTGCGCCGCCGGCAGGCGATGTGCGGAACTCCCCCGGCAAAGCGTCGAACAGCTCTCCCGCGCCACGCTCGATAAGGTCAAACTCAACTGCCGGTCCAAAGCCATGCTCGAGGATTCCCGTTGCAACCGCATGGTCAGGATGCGCGCTCAGCCCGGGATAGCGCACGTTGCGCACCATCTCGTTCGCGGCCAGATACTCGGCCAGCGCACGGGCGCGATCGAAGTGAGCCTGCATGCGAGCGTCGAGCGAGGAAAGCCCACGCTCCAGCACATCGGCCTCGTCATCAGGCAAATCAAACTTGGCCAAGCCACAGCCCCCAAGCAGGGCATGCGCGCACTCAGCTGCGGCATCCACACGATGGCGCTTGAGCTGCGAGCGCGCCACCGATACAGCAACCAACTTGTGCGGAGCATCACCGGCACACACGCGATCGAGCGCCTCGAGCGACAGCGCAGCACCCAGCCGCAGCGGATCGCAGCCAAAAGCCGACGCCACCGTGTTATCCACCACGAGCAGCGCATGGACCTCGCGAGCCGCCCGACCCAGAGCGCGCAAATCGGGCACACGAAGGCCATGCCCGCCGATGGAGTTGACGAACCACCACAGGTGCGGCCCCTCGGCATCAAGCGAAGCATAAAAGCCCTCGGACGCGGCAGCAAACGCCGCAACCGACGGTTCCCCCACCATAGCCATGTCGCAGCCATCAAAGCCGCGCACAAAAGCTTTGGCAAAGTCATCCGCAAAGGCCACCAGGCGGTCACCGGGGCGCACAATCCCCAACAGCGCAAGCGCTGCCGGCGCATGCGAGGCTGCAACCAGTCGCGCCTCACGTGCGTTGGCCCTTGCAGCCCAAGCCTCTTCTAGCTGTTGCACGTCCACGTGGCACCGTCCCCTCAAAACAAAAGCCCACGATGCGGATGTTTCCCACATCGTGGGCAACGGCTGCAGTATAGCGCCAATAGGCGATTGCTCGCCTAGATGTTGAGCGCGTGGTAGGTCACATTCGCGCCAGCGGCATCAACGGACACGCCATAGGTCGCAGGGTAGATGCGCGTGGAAACTAATAAGCCACTTGAGGCATGTCTAGCGACAATCACTTCGCAGCCAGTAAAGCTAAACAAAGTAGCAGCATCCCCATCGTTACGCATGCCAGGGAAACAATCATCCAATCGCCGTCGCCGGTTTTGGCGAGCACGGCGGCCGGCGTCGATGCGGGCTTGGTCTTCTTGGCAGTCTTGATCGCAGGCGTCTTGGTGGACGCGGGCGCGGGCTTTACGTCCGGCTTGTGAGACGGATCAGGCGTGGGGGCGGAATCTTCGCTGGGCTTGGTCTCATCTCCAAGCTTTTCTTCGCTACCGGGCTTTGTATCCCCCGCGGGATCGCCGCCGGCGGGCTCATCGGTACCGGGCTTGGTCTACCCTGCCGGCGGATTGGCGCCCGTGAGCTCAATTACCACATGCTGCGTCACAGGCCCGTTGGCATCAATCACGCTGGTGCTACCAAACGCCCCACCCATCGGCGTCACAAACTGCGCCGACGTAAGTGAACCGTCTCGCAGGCAACACCGGCGTTTGCGCCCGTCGCATCCACCCAAGAGGCATCCACGGCAAACTGGCCATCGGAGGCGTACACGCCAAAGAAGCGGCAGTCATCGTCCGATCCACTGCTAGCAGTGCGTGCGGCCCCGCACGGTAACAGTGGCACCGCGCACGCCGGCCACCGAGGCATCGATCATGCCCTGCCGTCAGCCCGGCCATCGACCAAGCAGCCGTCGATCACCAGCGCGCTCAGCGCAAAGACGCCGCACTGCGAACCCGTCGCGCGCAGCGAGCCCGCGCCACAAAGCGTAAGGTTGCCCCACACCTCAAGGCCGCTCGTACGCATGTCCGCATCCTCGGCCTGTGCCTCGTCCACAACGTTTTGGCCCGCCAGCGTTACCACCAGATCGCCCTCCGCGCCAATGGCCTCGCCCGCGTAGCAATTAAGCTGCAGATGGCCAGCATCGGTCCAGGCCCAGCCGGGGCCCGAGACACCGGGCTCGTCGTAGGTCTGGCCCGCGATGGTAAGGCTATCCGCACCCGCGGCATAAGAAGGCCCGCTCAGCAAAACGCATAGGCAGGCCATAGCGACAAGCAGAATGTGACGACGATGATGACTGGACAAAACGACTGACATGGCCGCTCCGATCTCCACGGAAAGCCAATAGACCTGCACCAGAAAATGGCCTGGTAGCAGCATCTATTAGTGTAACGAGATTGGATCCGTAACAAATCGAAGTACGCTGGGACAAGCGAACAATTCGGCGTAAATCGTTTTTGCAATCGGCGGACGGCGGGGCAATGAATGACACTTGGGTGACTCAACGACTTACCCCACTAAATTGCAGTAATTTGCCAAGTAAATACGTCAGCACGCGCTGCATCAGAACGTTAAATCCGGAAGTATGCGGCAAATTTGAAACACGCCGACCACGCGGGAACACCGCAATCAATCTACATGCGGGTTCTTTGGACAAAATAGGGCGTGTGCTCAGAGTTTCCAGAATTTGACGCATACTTCCGGCATCGGTTCTCAGAAGTGCGGGGGAAACGACTTCAAGCCAACCAAGCCACACTTTTAAACAATTGTGACCTGCGGTTTTAATGACGAATAACCGATCGTGGTCGACAGGTCTCGATTTCCCCCCGCACTTCCGGAAACAGCTCATGTAATAAGCCTTCAACACAACAGAAAACGTTACCCGAAGGACTCTCAGCTTTCAGTTAATGCGAAATGCTCCAATATAAACCCATCCTCGCAGCAAATGGCAGAGCGACAAGCGTCCTATCGGAATATACGCCACTTCGGCCATAAAGAAAACGGGGGCACACTCAGCGAATGCGTCCCCGATAAGAAGATCTCAACCAACTTCTTTGTATTGATTATCATTGTATGCGAACTTCGATTTCAGTTAGCACAATCTCCTTTGGAGCTGAGCATTGAACTCTCGATATCCAAGTCCAGACAAGACGTGTCCAATAGAGGCGTCGTTAACACCCGTAGAAATAAGCCCCAACAAGTCCTTCAAATACTCCATGAATTCCGAGTGAGTTAAGTAGTGCTCGAGCATCCAGGTCATCTTGAGGTAATTAACGTCTTTTCTTCCACCAACCTTGGCGCAGTACAAGCGCTCGTCATGAGCACAAATATTGCGAAACTTTACAAGCACCTCCAGATGCGTCCTCATGTCATTTACCTCAAGGAAGCCCGGATTAGGAGCGTTGAGTTCACGAGTTGAAAGTGCAATCATCTTCGCGACGTCTTTCTTTCCTTGAGGTTTCATTAAATTAAAAAGTGCTCGAGATTACCGAAGGTTAGATCACCCTCATCAAAAGGCGATCAGTTTCCGAATCGGCGATGAGGCCACGAGAAATAAGCAGTCCAACCTGCTCCTCAATCGTAAGAAACGGCTTAGACACAAGTCCTCATAGAAAATGCGAAAGGCGGCCGCCAAACGGAGACCGCCTTTCAGGTGGACGTGGTTCCCGTAGGAGCTCCACGTCAATTTCACTGACACAAATTTACTCCAATTTTGGACTTGACACAAGGCAACCGGAAGTCTCCATAGCTTTCCTTGATTATCAACTTTATCCGAACACCTCCCACATTCATCCGTACATGTGCGGATGAATGTGGGAACCCGATACCCTGAGGGCCGGATCGGCCGGCCCCGGGAGATCGGAGGACGGCATGTCCGGAAAGAAGAAGAGCGGCTCCGCAAGGGCGGTCCCGAGGGCCTACGGAAGGCTCACGAGGCACGAGCGGGACACGGTCCAGAGGATGCTGGAGCGCAGGGCGTCGTGCAGGGAGATCGCGAGGGAGCTGGGCAGGTCGCCCTCGACGGTGAGCGCCGAGGTGGCGTCGCACAGGTTCGTGACGGCGCCGAAGGCCAGGCGCGGCGAGCGCGTGGACGCCTCCGCCGACCTGTCGGCGGCCTGCCCGCGCCTGGCGGCGTGGCCGCGATGCTGCAACGGCTGCGGCCGGTATGTTTGTGTCAAGCTCGGGCTTTCAATTGAGGCAGCGGTTCTTTTCACACGTGGCAAGGAAAGGTTTCAGGTTTGGCAAAGGCGTGCCTCTTTCTCTCTTTGGCTTTGCCT
>NZ_JBQHQF010000019.1:0-37770 GCF_052067635.1 Collinsella sp. HCP3S3_E5
GAAAAACGAATCCAAGTCAGACCATTTCAAATGGTTCGATGTCTGCCCGGATGCGACACATCTGGTGTGTCCATCCTCGCAGTATCCGGTTCTCAAGGTGCACGCCTGCGCGTCTCATCCGGTCCGACCGGGCCGCGCGGCAAGGAGATATATTGCCAGACCGGAGGGGCCCGCGGGGCGGGAATCTGGTTGCACACAGCTCCTACACATTTATACCCGCAGCTGACGCTTGCCAGTCGTTACCTACCACTCGCCGAGCATATCTTTATATTGAGCAGCCCCATGGCTAGAGCCGATATGCGCCCCGAGCCAAAGCGCAGCCGGCATCAAGCAACTCGTCGCGCTCCTCCACCGAAAAGCCCTCGGCGTACACTCGCACCACCGGCTCAGTGCCACTCGGGCGAACCAACAGCCAGGTATCATCCTCAAATGCCAAACGCAAGCCGTCCATGTGACTTACGCTCTGCGGCGCCTTGCCGCAAATCGACTTGGGATTCACACCGGGAAGCAGCGTGCGCAGCGACTCGGCATCTTCTGCCTCAAGTCGTAAATCTCGACGGCCATAACTTGTTTTTCCAAAACTCGCCTCGAGCTGATCGACCAGCACGCCCAGCGAAGCCCCCGTCTTTGCCATGAGCTCACACAGGAGTAGGCAAGCGAGAATGCCGTCACGCTCGGGCATATGCGCGGCAATGCCGATGCCACCGGCCTCCTCACCGCCCATAAGCACCCCGTCTTTTTTCATCTCGGCGGCTATATATTTGAAGCCAACCGGTTTTACGGTCACGCGGCAACCGAGTGCCTCGGCAACACGACGTACAAGCGTCGAGCACGATAGATTGACGACGACTCGCCCCTTCAAATTGCGAAACTGAACCAATTCGCCCATTACGAGCGCCATGATCTGATGCGGATGTATATATCTACCGCGCTCGTCGACCGCGCCAATACGGTCAGCATCGCCATCGGTCACCAGGCCGGCACACGCACCGTCTTCGATAACTGCACGCTCGCAGGCATCCACCCACGGCTCTACGGGATCGGGACAGATATCCCTCCAATCCGATGCTTGCCCCGCATGAGTCTCATGGACCTCAACACCCAGCTCGCGCAGCAAATCGGCAAGATAACCTTGAGCCGCTCCCCCCATGGGGTCGACCACCACGCGCAGATGAGCGGCACGAATGGCATCGGCATCGACAAACGATGCTACCGCTCGCATATAGTCGGGAATGATATCCGCCGTGCGATACTGCTCCTCGAGCCCCAGAGGTTCGGCGGCCATCGTTGCCTCGAGTTCTTCGATGACGTCCTGGTTTGCCGTGGAACCATCGCCCATGCGCAGTTTGAGACAGAGATAGCCCTGCGGATGATGTGAACCGGTCACCATGAGCGCCCCGCACGCCTCGCCATCGTATGCGGCAGCCCACGTGATGGCAGGCGTGGGTACAAAACGGGCCGCAAGCACGGCATCAAGGCCATGGGCCGCAAGCACGCCAGCTGCAAGTTCTGCAAACTCGCGCGCCCGGGGACGGGTGTCATACCCGATATATACCGTCTTGCCGGGATATGTCTTTTGCCAGAGCTCGCCGGCGGCATCAGCGATACGGGCAACATTGTCAGCGTTAAAATCCTCGCCGACGCGAGCGCGCCAGCCATCAGTTCCAAAATGAATTATCGCGCACACACGCAGACACCTCGCAGTGTTTGGATCATGGTACGCAGGTGGTATACCCGCAACGAGCGCCCGGCAAGCCGCCGGCGCACGCATTCACCGTTTAGGCAAAAGCCGTCGAGGGCGCATATAGACAAAAAAACCGCCCCGGTTGGGGCGGTAATTCGAATGTACTTTTCTTGGGACTCTATATATCGAGCGCGTCTGCCATAGCAGCCGTCGTGATCGCCGTGGTTCCGCAACAGCCACCAACCATTGCGGCGCCAGCCCGCTTCCACTCGACGCATGCGCGCGCGAAAGCTTCGGGGTCCTCGTGCCACACGGGCCCATCTTGCGTTTGGACCGGATTTCCCGCATTGGGACGTACAGTAACGGGCGTCGTGGCCATCTTGACCATTCTTGGTACCGCAGCGGTAGCCGCTGTCAGGGTGCAGCAATTGATCCCAACCGAGCTCGCACCGTGCTTCTCGGCATACAAGATGGCACCTTCGATGTTTAGGCCATCACCCAGCAGGTCGCCCTTGTCATCAATAGCAAAGCTCACCAGAACGGGCATGCCATCAGCGGCATCATGGACACCGGCGAGCACGGGCTGCAGATTGCGGATAGACGTGATCGTCTCGACCAGAATCCCGTCGACGCCGGCGTTGAGCAGGGCGGACGCCTGCTCGCGAGCATTTGCGCGAATCTCTCGATACTCGGAAGAATCCTCGACAAACCACTCAATCGCAATAGGCCCCATGGACCCCAGCAATAGCTGGGGATTTGCCTGGCGGGCATCGTCGACCGCCCCGCGATTGACCTCTGCCATAGATGGAGCGATTTCATCGCGATCGAGCGCAAAACCCGATGCCTGGAACGTATTGGTAATAAGCACCTGTGCACCAGCGGCGGCATACAGTCGGTGGATGCGAGAAACCGTCTGCGGTTCGGCGAGGTTCCAAAATGCCGGCGGAATATCGGCGGCACCGTATTCACTCAGCAGCACGCTGCCCATCGGACCCTGTGCCAGCAGCGTCTCGCTGGCAAGTCGGCGCATAAGCTCCTCGCCGCCGAAGCGATTGTAATAACTCGTATCCATATATATGTTTCGCTATTCCTCGATGCTGATTCCCTGCTTTTCGAGATAGGCGAGCCAACGGACCATTGTGTCCTCGGAAAGCGCGTGCTCCATCATGCAGGCCTCGGCATCGGCGCGCTCAAAGTCGACGCCGAGCTCCTGGACCAAAAATGTGCGAATCAGGCGATGGCGATACCAGATAGCCAAACCGACCTCGCGCCCACGGTTGGTCAGGATAACCTTGCCGTAGTGAGACTGCTCGACAAGTTCGGATGCCTTGAGAGCCGAAACCGCCTTGTTGACCGATGCCTTCGAGACGCCAAGGCGCTGTGCGATATCGACCGACCGCACGCCATTAGTCTCCCCATCCTCGCTTTCGATGCGAACCATGCACTCCAAGTAGTCTTCGTTCGCCACCGTTAGATGTAGCTCGCGCGAGCTATTTGTCGTATCCATGAACATCCGTCCCTTCTGCATTCAATGGCTGATTCTACCCCATCCAAGCGTCGCGGTATGCCGCGGCATACCGTGCTAGAGTTCTTGTTGCACACGACAACCAAGATTGGAGCGGTCTCTATGGAAAACACCATCACGAACCCCGACGTACTCGAGCGTTTTTTGCGCTACGTCCAGATCAACACACAGTCCGAGGATGCCAACTGTGACCAGGTTCCGTCGAGCACCGTCCAGTTTGATCTTGCCAATGTGCTTGCCGAGGAATTGCGCGAGCTTGGTGCAACCGATGCCCATGTAACCGAAAACGCCTATGTCTGCGCTCACATTCCCGCGAGCGCCGGCTCCGAGAATAAGCCCGCCTTGGGCCTGATCGCGCACCTCGACACCACCGAGGTCGCACCGGGCGCCGGCGTAGCGCCGCACATCGTGCACTACGAGGGCGGCGACCTGGTTTGCGGCATCGTCGACGGCAAGCCCGTGTCCATGAGCACCGCCAAGCTCCCCGCCCTCAACAACCTTTTGGGCGAGGACCTGGTTTGCACCGACGGCACCACGCTGCTGGGCGCCGACGATAAGGCCGGTGTCGCCGAGATTATGGCGCTCGTCGCACGCATTGCACAGGACCCCAGCCTGCCCCACCCCACGCTTGGTATTTGTTTCTGCCCGGACGAGGAAATCGGCCACGGTGCCGAGCTGTTGGATATCGAGGACTTTGGCTGTAAGTATGCCTACACAGTCGACGGCGGTCCGGTTGGCGAGCTTGAGTGGGAGTGCTTCAACGCCGCGGAGGCTACCGTTAGCTTTGAGGGCCAGTCCATTCACCCCGGCGACGCCAAGGGCCGCATGGTTAACGCGGGCAATCTGTTCTGCGACTTCAATGCCCTGCTTCCCTACGTTCAGCGTCCGGAATACACCGAGGGCTACGAGGGCTTCTATCACCTCGAGGGCGTTTCTGCCACAGTCGACCATGCCACGGCGCGCTATATCGTCCGTGATCACGATGCCGCCAAGTTCCAGCAGAAGCTCGATCTGATGGATGCTGCCGCCGCGCTGCTCAACCAGCGTCTGGGCGAGGAGCGCGTAACGGTCGAGATCAAGCACCAGTACCGTAACATGGCCGAGATCGTCCGCGACTACCCAGAGCTGATCGAAGTCGCCAAGGAATCCTTCCTTGCCTGCGATGTTGAGCCCCAGGTGCTGCCGATTCGCGGCGGCACCGACGGTGCACAGCTGTCGTTCCGCGGCCTGCCCTGTCCCAACCTTTCGACAGGCGGCTACTGCTACCACGGCGTCAACGAGTTTGTCCCGGTCAGCTCGCTCGTTAAGATGACCGACGTCTTGCAGGAGCTCGTCGCCCGCTTCGCATAAGGAACTCGAATAATCTAGGTAAGCAAAATCGCCCCGTCCTCAAAACCGAGAACGGGGCGATTTTTTGGTGCAAGGGGAGTAGTCGGCATCGCTGGTTGAATCAACGTCAGCGAGCGACGTCCAGAGCGAACAATTTGTCATTCAAAAGGCAGGACATTGACCTTCTGGTCATGCCCTGCCTTTTGAATGACAAATTGTCGCTCTGGACGGCGCGCAGCGTCGAGCCGTTGCACGGGCTGGCAAGCCCGCGCAACCCTAGTAGTTGGCTTCGTAACCGTTGCCGTCGCCAGTGGGCTCCTCGTAATAATATGAGCTGTAATCCGAATCGTCCGAATCGCTCGAATCGTCCGAATAGCTCGAATCGCCCGAGCTTTCCGACGAACCGGCCGTACCGTAGGCGTAATCGTCAGAAGTATGGTTGCTCAAATCACCGATTGTGGAGCTGGTTCCGTCGGATAGGCCCATGGTGTTTGGTCCCTTAGGATCCTTGCCGGCATCGACGCGCGCCATCATCTCCTTAAGCTCGTCCTCGTAGACAAAGACATAGCTCTGGCCGTCGATCATGGTGGTTTCATCTGCGTAGGAAGGCAGATTCGCCGAATAGATGCCATCGACATCCATGCCGCGCATAGCATTGACCGTAGACACGATGTCCTGAACGCTCATATCGGTCACAAGCATATCGGACAGCGAATTAACCAGGTCGAAGACCTTCGTAGCATCAAAGTTGTTGAGAATCTGGTTGGCAAGGGCACCAAGCACCTGGCGTTGGTGACGCATGCGCGTATAGTCGCCGTCGGCATAGGTATAGCGGCAACGGGCATAGGTGAGCGCGGTAGCACCGTCCATGTGCTGCTGGCCTGCCGTAATCTTAATGTCCAGATGCTCGGGGTCATCGACATCATCGGTGGCGTTGATGTCGATACCGCCCACAGAGTCAATCAATGATTGCATACCGTCAAAGCTAACCTCGGCATAGTGGGAAATCTGCACGCCGCACAGCTCATTGACCGCTTGAACCATGGCCTCGGCACCGCCATAGGTATGGCAGGCGTTGATCTTCATGGTTTCGCCGTTATAGACAACCTTGGTATCACGTGGAATGGATATAAGCGTAGCCTGCTTTTGCGTAGGGTCGATGCGCGCCAAGATAATTGAATCGGAGCGATACGTGTCCTCGCCCGGACGACCATCGGTACCCAAAAGAAGCACGTAGAACGGATCCTTGGCCTCATTGGTATCCACCAAGATATGGCGCAGATTGTCGGTAATGACATTGGAATCGCCAAGCTTGCCCATAATGTTGGCGAACCACAGCCCGGCGGCAGTCGTAGCGCTCAACAGCACGCCAAGCACGGCGATAAGCGCAACGCGACGGATTGTCTGGCCGCGGCGGCGCTGACGAGCGCGCTCGGAGTAGCGTGCAACATTATCGCGACTGTAGATCTTGGCCTGTGCGCCGGTTGAAGGTCTTCGAGTATCCGCTAAGGGCTTCTTATTATTAAACATAGGCAACCTGCATTAGTAGATGACGGGATCGGGAACAGTGGCGTGCTCGACGTTTGCACCAAGTGCCTGCAGTTTTTCGACAAACTGCTCATAGCCACGTTTGATGTGATGAATGGCCGAGACCTCGGTAACGCCGTCGGCGATAAGGCCAGCAACGACGAGCGCGGCGCCGCCGCGCAGATCAGGCGAGGTAACCTGTGCACCCGAGAACCCCTTGACGCCATGAATCATGGCGTGATGGCTTTCGATGCGGATATCTGCACCCATACGGACCAGCTCCGACGCGAACATGAAGCGGTTCTCGAAGATATTCTCGGTAATCACAGAGCTGCCATCAGCAAGAGCGGAAAGCACCATGATCTGCGCCTGCATGTCCGTCGGGAAGCCCGGGAACGGAAGTGTCTGAATATCGACCGGCCTGATGCGCTCGACACGACTCACGTGAACGCCATTCTCGATTCGCTCACACTCGATACCCATGAGCTCCATCTTCTTGAGCACCATGCCCAAGTGAATGGGGCAAAAGCCCGTAACGTCGACACCGCGGTCATCGGCCATCAGAGCACCGGCAACGATAAAGGTGCCGGCCTCGATGCGGTCGCCCACCACGCGATGGGTAACGGGATGCAGCTCGTCCACACCTTCGATGGTCACGACGGGCGTGCCGGCGCCAACAATCTTGGCGCCCATCTCGTTGAGCATATTGGCAAGGTCGACGATCTCGGGCTCGCGAGCCGCATTATCGATAACCGTAGTGCCTTGTGCGCGCACGGCCGCCATGATGAGGTTCTCGGTAGCGCCGACGCTGGCAAATTCGAGCGTAACCGTGGTACCGCGCAACCCCTGAGGAGCGTTGGCATTGATGTAACCGTGTGCAGTGTCGAATTCTACGCCCAGCGCCTCAAGACCCAAGATGTGCATGTCGATCTTACGGGCACCCAGATTGCAGCCACCCGGCATGGCAATCTTGGCACGATGGAAACGGCCCAGCAGGGGACCCATCACGGCCGTGGAGGCGCGCATCTTGGCGACAAGCTCGTAGGGAGCCTCCCAGGAATCAACCTGAGAAGTGTCGATCTCGAGCGTATGCTCATCGAGAACGTCAATCTTGGCGCCCATACCCTTGAGCACCTTGCCCATAACATGGACATCCGAGATATCGGGCACGTTCTGCAGCGTCGTCTTCCCCGGTGCCAGAAGCGTTGCCGCCATGAGTTTGAGTGCAGAGTTCTTTGCACCCGAAACGGGCACGGAGCCTCCGATGGTGTGGCCACCTTCAACACGGATAATATCCAAGGTCTACCCTTTCAAAAAGCATGCCCGGGATGGCTGGGCCACCCCGGGCATGATGTGTTCGCAAATGGTCGAACGCCAAATCGTTTGACTATTGGGCAAGCATGAGCTTACACCATGCGATTTCATTATAGAGGTAGGCGCGGCGTGCATCATCCTCCGACAAATTACCCAGCTTCTCTTCAAAACCTTGAATATCAGCTTTAAGCTTGTCGGCATCGACGGTCGCCAAATCGCAAGCGCGCTCGGCGAGGACAATCACGACATCGTCCGCAACCTGGGCATAGCCGCCGTCCACAGCAAACGTGTGGTCGACGGTGCCCATTTGCTTATCACAAACGCGAACGTAGCCGCGATCGATCGTGCAGATCTCGCTAGCGTGACGCGGAAGAATGCCGAACTCGCCGTCCGTGGAAGGCAGGGCGACAAATGCCGCCTCGCCTTCATAAGCGCAGCTCTCCGGACACACGATGCGGATTTGCATAGCCACTACTTCTCCTCCATCTTGGCGGCGCGCTCGCGCACGTCGTCAATCGTGGACGCATAACGGAACGCCTGCTCGGGCAGGTCGTCGCACTCGCCGTCGACAATGGCGGCAAACGAGCGGACCGTGTCCTCGACACGGATGTAGACACCGGGGTTGCCGGTGAACTGCTCGGCGACGTGGAAGGACTGAGACAGGAACTGCTGGAGCTTACGGGCACGGTTGACCGTAAGGCGCTGCTCCTCGGAAAGCTCGTCCATACCCAGAATGGCGATGATGTCCTGCAGGTCGGAGTACTCCTGGAGCAGCTCTTGGACTGCGACGGCCACACGATAGTGCTCCTCGCCGACAATCGAGGGATCCAGGGCGTCGGAAGAGGAAGCCAAGGGGTCGATTGCGGGATACAGACCGAGCTCGGCGATGGAACGCGAAAGAACGGTCGTGGCGTCGAGGTGCGTAAACGTCGTGGCGGGAGCCGGGTCGGTCAGGTCGTCTGCAGGGACGTAGACAGCCTGAACGGAGGTGATGGAACCCGTCTTGGTCGAGGTGATGCGCTCCTGGAGGTCGCCCATCTCGGTAGCCAGCGTGGGCTGGTAGCCAACAGCGGACGGCATACGGCCCAGAAGGGCGGAAACCTCGGAACCGGCCTGGGAGAAGCGGAAAATGTTATCGATGAACAGCAGGACGTCCTGGCCACGATCGCGGAAGTACTCAGCGGTGGTGAGGCCGGCCAGACCGATGCGCAGACGCGCTCCAGGCGGCTCGTTCATCTGACCGTAGACCAAGCAGGTCTTGTCGATAACGCCAGACTCGCTCATCTCGAGGAACAGATCGGTACCCTCACGGGTACGCTCGCCAACGCCGGTGAACACCGAGGTGCCGCCATGCTCCTGGGCGAGGTTGTTGATGAGCTCCTGAATCAGAACGGTCTTGCCGACGCCGGCGCCGCCAAACAGACCAGTTTTGCCGCCACGGATGTAGGGCTCGAGCAGGTCGACGGCCTTAATGCCGGTCTCGAAGATCTCGGTCTTGGTAGTGAGCTCGTCGAAATGAGGTGCCGGGTGATGGATGGGATAAAACTCATCGATCTGGGGCATGGGCTTGCCATCGACAGGCTGGCCCATAACATTCCAAATGCGGCCGAGGGTCTCGGGGCCGACGGGCATCTTCATGGGTGCGCCGGTGTCGACCGCGACGACGCCGCGCTGCAAGCCGTCGGTCGACGTCATGGCGACGGTACGAACGACACCGCCGGGAAGCTGAGACTCAACCTCCAGGATGGTGCTGATGTGACCCATCGGCGTATCGGCCTCGACCGTGAGCGCGTTGTAGATCGAGGGGACAGCGCCATCGAACTTAACGTCGACAACTGCGCCGATGATACGGACGATACGTCCCTCACCGGCCGTCTGACGTGCCGTGGCCTCCTCGACCGCCGCTTTAACGGTGGTATCTGCCATTAGTGTTCCTCCAATGCTGCGGCTCCGCCCACGATCTCGTTGATCTCCGTGGTAATGGAAGCCTGACGCACGCGGTTATACGTACGGGTAAGAGTCGAGATGATCGACGACGCGTTCTCCGTGGCGGAGTGCATGGCCTTACGGCGCGCACCCTGCTCGGCGGCGGCCGAATCGATCAGCGCCTGGTGAATGACGGTCAGGATGTAGCTGGGGACCAGCTCAGCCAACACATGCTGGGCGCTCGGCACGAACTTGAACGAGGACGAAACGCGCTCGGGGCCCTCGTCTGCGTTCTTGCGCGGGCCATGTGCCATGGCGATCATCTCGGGGTCGAGCGGAAGCAAATGCTCGGTACGAAGAACCTGATCGACGCGGTTGCGAGCGTGATGGTACACGATCTCGACGCGGTCGAGCTGACCCTTGGAGTACTCGTCGCAGATATAGCTCGCGATCATGCGGGCATCCTCGAGGCTCGGGTCGGCCGAGGAACCCTCGAAGTGCATGACCGTGTTGGCACGGCTGCGGAAATACTCGCTCGCCTTGCGACCGCATGCGATGATCTCGCACTCGGCGCCATCATGTGCCCATTCGCGAGCGATTTTCTCGCAGGTGCGCTCAACGTTGACGTTGAAGCCGCCCGCCAGACCGCGATCGGACGTGATCGCGATGATCAGACCGCGCTTGAACTCCTCATGCGTCTTGAGCATGGGGTTGTCGCCGACAGTCTCTGTATCGCTCGCAACGGTGTGCATGACGTCGGTGAGCGCCTTCTTGTAGGGCTCAGCCTGCGTGGCTCGATCGAGCGCGCGACGGATCTTGGCCGTAGAGACCATCTCCATCGTGCGCGTGATCTGCTTGGTGCTCGTGACCGAGGAGATTCGCTTCTTAATGTCGCGAAGGTTAGCCATAGAGCTTAGTTCTCCTCTGCGCCCTCAGCTGCGCTCGCGGTGGAGGCATGCTTGGAGGCGTACTCGTTCTTGAAATCGGTGATGGCCTGAAGCAGCTGCTCTTTGGTCTCGCCGTCGATCTTGTTGGTACGGACCTTCTGCAGCAAGCCGCCAAAGCCAGCATTCATGTACTCGAGCAGCTCGGCGCGGAACGGCAGCACCTCGGAAAGGGGCAGGTCGTCGATAAAGCCCTCGTTGCCGGCGAACAGCGTAACGATCTGCTCGGCGACGTCGAACGGCTTAAAGCGCGGCTGCTTAAGAAGCTCGGTCATGTGCGCACCGTGGGTAAGCTGCTTTTGGGTGGCTGCATCCAGGTCGGAACCGAACTGGGTAAAACCGGCGAGCTCACGGTAGGCGGCAAGGTCCAGACGGAGGTTGCCGGCGACCTGCTTCATGGCCTTGGTCTGAGCGGAGCCACCGACGCGCGACACCGAGATGCCGACGTCGACTGCCGGGCGCTGGCCCTGGAAGAAGAGCTCGGACTGCAGGTAGATCTGACCATCGGTAATGGAAATGACGTTGGTCGGAATGTAGGCCGAAACGTCGCCGTCCTGGGTCTCGATGACCGGCAGGGCCGTCATGGATCCGTAGCCGTTCTTCTTGGACATCTTGACGGCACGCTCGAGCAGGCGAGAGTGCAGGTAGAAGATGTCGCCAGGATAGGCCTCGCGTCCGGGCGGACGATGCAGCGTCAGCGACATCTGACGATAGGCGACAGCCTGCTTGGATAGGTCATCGTAGATGACGAGCACATGGCCGCCGGGGTTGGTCTCGCTGGCGGGCTCGCCGTTCTCGCCGTTGTACATAAAGAACTCGCCGATAGCGGCACCGGCCATAGGGGCGATGTACTGCATAGGGGCCGAGTCGGCAGCGGTAGCCGAGACGATGATGGTGTAGTCGAGTGCGCCGTGCTGGGCGAGGGTCTCACGGATGTTGGCAACCGTAGAGGCCTTCTGGCCGATAGCGACGTAGATGCAGACCATGTCCTTACCGCGCTGGTTGAGGATGGCATCGATCGCGATGGCGGTCTTGCCGGTCTTACGGTCGCCGATGATGAGCTCACGCTGGCCACGGCCGATAGGAACCATGGAGTCGATAGCGAGCAGACCAGTCTGAACCGGCTCGCAGACCGGGGTGCGGTCGATAACGCCGGGGGCCTTGAACTCGATGGGGCGACGGTGCGTGGCGACGATATCGCCCAGGCCGTCGATGGGCTGACCCAGCGGGTTGACGACGCGACCGAGCATGGCGCGGCTCACGGGAATATCCATGACGCGACCGGTGGTACGGCACTCGTCGCCTTCCTTGATGACGTTGACGGCGCCGAACAGAACAGCACCGACCTCATCGCGGTCGAGGTTCTGGGCAAGGCCGTAGACGGTCTCGCCGGTCTCGGAGCTCTTGAACTCCAAGAGCTCGCCGGCCATGGCGTTGCGCAGTCCCGAGACGCGCGCGATGCCGTCGCCAACCTCGTCAACATGGGAAACCTCTTGCGTGTCGACGGTAGCCGCCAGGCCATCGAGCTTCGCCTGCAGGGCGCGGGCGATGCTTTCGGCATTGAGGGTATCGGACATAACTAGGCTTCACCTCCGTTATTCAAAATCGTGGAACCGAGGGCCTCACGCGCTGCGCGCAGCTGGGTCTTGACGGTAACGTCGCGACGCTGGCCGCGGGCCTCGAGAATCAGACCGCCGATGATGGACGGATCGACCTTCTCGATCAGGAACACCTTGCGTTTTAGATCGGCCTCGCATTTCTCGGTAATCGTGCGGCGCAGCTCGTCATCGAGCGGGACAGCCGTGGTGACGGTGACGCCTACGACGTCCTCGTCGGTCGCGGTTACCATCCGATAAGCCGATGCAATCTGCGGCAGAAGATCGAGCTGGCCGCGCTCGAACACGGTACCGAGGACAGCAAGCACCTCGGGGCTGGCGTTCGCGATGACCTCAAGCTCGTGAAGATCGCGGAACACACGGCCCTCGGCCTTAGCGGCCTCCAGGAGGGTGCGTGCATAGGTCTCGAGAACCCTGTTCTCCATGCGGCTGTTAGGCATTCAGGCTACCTGCTTCCTTTATGTAGCGCTCGATCAGACGACGCTGCTCGTCGTCGTTCTCGAGGGCCTCGCCGACAATCTTGGTCGCAACGGAGACGGAAAGATCGGCGATGGAGCCGGCAGCGGCGGCATAGATGGAGTTGCGCTCGTCCTCGGCGTTGGCGTGGGCCTTGGCAATGATGTCCTCGGCCTCCTCGTGAGCCTTGGCGATAATGCGGGCGCGCTCGGACTCGGCGTCCTGACGGGCGGCGGTCACGATGTCGGCAGCCTGACGACGGGCGTCGGTGAGGAGGGCGTCGGACTCCTTGCGGGCCTCGATGGCCTTGCGCTTGGTGGTCTCAGCCTCATCGAGGCTGTCCTTGATGCGCTTGCCGCGCTCTTCCATCGTCTGCAGAATCTGCGGCCAGGCGAACTTGGCCAAAACGATGAAGATGATGAGGAAGGCAATGAGTGCAGGGACGAATTCCGCCATCTTGGGGACGAGGATCTCGGCCTTGTTCTCAGACTCCTCGGCGAATGCCGACACCGGCATGGCGAGCATGGCGCCCGTCAGCGCAGCAGCGACTTTCGCGTGGTTGAAATGCTTCATGGCGACTACCTTCGTGCTCAATTACGAAATCAGCGTAACGACGAAGCCGATCAGGCCCAGAGCCTCGGTGAATGCAGATGCAAGAATGAAGACGGTGAAGGCACGGCCCTGGACCTCAGGCTGACGAGCCATAGCGCCCGTAGCACCGAATGCTGCAAGACCAATTGCGAGACCGGCACCGATAACGCCGAGACCATATCCGATAACTCCCACGATTCCTCCTTTGTCGTGCGCGTGTGCGCAGGATAAATACCTATGTTGTAGAGGCGCACGCGGGTGCCGCGCCTCCGAACACCAAATAAATGCGACCGCTAGTGGGCGTCAGCCTCTGCGATCTGAATGTACACGGCCTCGAGGACCGTAAAAACGTATGCCTGAACAAAGGCAACGATCAGCTCGACGGCGTAGATTACCAAAAGAATCAAAACCCACGCCACGCTGGGCAGGGCGCCCACGGCGTTCATGGCCGTAAAGTGCTCCAGCATCGGCTGGGCAAAGAGCGTGGCCATGATGGCGAACGAGCCCATGACGATGTGGCCGGCGAACATGTTGCAGAACAGACGGACGGCGAGCGTGACCAGGCGCAGGCACAGCGAGAAGAGCTCGATGACCCACACGAAGACGTTCATGGGGAAGGCGACGCCCGCAGGGGCGAGGCTCTTGAAGTACCCAAAGAAGCCGTGCTTCTTGATACCAAAATAGATGAAGTACACAAACGATACGAGTGCGAGGGCGGCGGTACAGCCGATGGCACCGGTGCCGGGCTTCATGCCGGGGATGAGGCCGATAAAGTTGTTGATCAGGATAAAGAAGAACAGCGAGGCCAAAAACGGGAAGTGCTTCTTCCAGTTGTCGCCAACGACACCCTTGGCGATATCGTCCTGCACGTACTCGATGACCCACTCGACGCCGTTAACGAAGAAGCCCTCGGGGACAACCTTCTGCTTCTTAGTAAACGCGAAAAAGACCACGAACATGACGACAGCGGCGATAAGCAGCCAGAACGAGTACTGCGTCAGGCCCGCGTTAAGGTCACCCACGACCGGAGCCGAGGAGAACTCAGCGACGAGCTCGGCGATCGCGCTGGGTAACTTGGCAAATGCGTCCAAGATTCCACCTTCCCTGTTTGCCCGCACCAAGGTGGGGCAACGCCTTTAATCCTTCATAATCACCATGCAGGCGATCACGATCCAACAAATCAAAAACCCGGCGAGCTCGCCGCACAAAAAGGCGATGAGCGCCACGGGGGCTACCAGGTGCACAATTACGACGCCCATAAAGAGCACCGCAAACGACACCATGATACCCAACATGCCTACCGTCATGTTGGCATCGCGTCGATGCGCCAGCACCGAAGCAAGCGCAAGGTACAACGGCAAAAATGCAACAAGACCGACGACGAATCCCGTTGCGATGAACGGCACGTGGCCTGCCAGCTCAACCGGCATGTGCGTTCCCTTCTCGCGACATATAGCCCACATGGAGCCATACCCCGCTCACATCGTCCTAGTATTTTAGGGCGCATGATTGCAAAATCAATGCACTGTTACCCAACCTTAATCGCGTCTTTAGCCCCTTGGGGTGTCAAACGGACAAAAGGCCGAGCACTGAGGACGAATGGGTCGCGATGGCCGACGAGCGTACTTGACAAACGCCGCCGCACCCGCGTAAGCGCAGCGCGACAGCGTTGTTGACTATTGTACGAACCGAACACGCGATGACAAGTGGGAAAACGTAAGTTAATACACAACTGTACATTTTCTTAAGACACTCTTTATACCGTACCTGCGGTATAGCGCGTTTTGGGCCCTCGGTGGCTGCGACGACACTCATAAATATGCGTGCAGGCGTCACTCGTACACCCGCACGCACCAATCATGCACGAATGAGCACGCGCAGCTGCCCATGCCTGGCGACTAGAGCGTGCCGTAGATGCGGTCGCCGGCGTCGCCGAGGCCGGGAACGATGTAGGCAGCCTCGTTGAGATGGTCGTCGATGGCGCAGGTATAGATATGCACATCTGGGTCTTTCTCGGTCAGCGACTTGAGGCCCTCGGGGGCCGCGACGATGCACAGCATGCGGATGTCCTTGACACCGCGCTCGCGCAGGTAGCTAATGGCCATCTCGGCCGAACCGCCCGTGGCGAGCATGGGGTCGACAACCAGGCAGATGCGCTGGTCGATATCCTTGGGCATCTTGCAGTAATACTCATGCGGTTCGTGGGTAACCTCGTCGCGCTCCATACCGATGTGTCCCACGCGAGCGGAGGGCACCAGGTCGAGGATGCCGTCGACCATGCCAAGGCCCGCACGCAGGATGGGCACGATGGCGAGTTTCTTGCCGGCGAGCTGTTTGAACGTGGCGGTAGTGATGGGGGTCTCGACCTCGACGTCTTCCATAGGCAGGTCGCGCATGGCCTCGTAGCCGTCAAAAAGCGCGAGTTCGCGCACGAGCTGGCGGAACTGATTGGTGCCGGTGTTTTTGTCGCGCAGGATCGACAGCTTGTGCTGGACGAGCGGATGATCGACAAGCGTCACACGGGACGCATCGTAGGTAACGGTCATGAGTTGATTGCCCCTTTCGTTGCGGCCGTAAAACGACCTTGCTGGCATGGCGCGCAGCGATGTTGCCGCCGCGCGCCATACACAAGTTTAGCGGTTTGCTGTATCGAGTGGCCCGTCGCAGCCCTACTGTGCGGTACTGAGCGAGCGCTTGACCGCATCGCGCCAGCCCGCAAGGTTTTGCTCGCGGCGCTCGGCGGACATGCGGGGAAGGAAGGTCCTAACGATCTGGGCATTTTGCTCCAGCTCTTCCAGGTCTTCCCAATAGCCGACGGCAAGGCCCGCCAAGTACGCGGCACCGATTGCCGTGGTCTCCACCGTCTCGCATTGCAGCACGGGGATATCCAGCAGGTCGGCCTGGAATTGCATGATGAACTCGTTGCGCGACGCGCCGCCATCGACAGACAGGCGTTCGATCGAAAGCCCCACGTCCTGCTCCATGGCGCGCAGCACGTCGTAGCTCTGATATGCCATGGATTCGCAGGCGGCACGTACGATGGTCGCACGGCTCGAGGCGCCGGTCAGACCGCACACGATACCGCGGGCACGCGGGTCCCACCAGGGAGCGCCCAAACCCGCAAAGGCGGGAACGAAGTAGCAGCCCTCGTTGTCGTTAATCGAAGCGGCGAGTTGTGCAGACTCGCTCACGCTCGAGATGATGCCCATGTTGTTGCGAAGCCAGTTCATGGTGGAGCCGGCGGCAAAGATGGAACCCTCGAGTGCGTAGCTGATCTTGCCGTCCGCGGCGATACCGATGGTGGAGACCAGACCGTTCTTGGATTCGACGACCTCGTCGCCGGTGTTCATGAGCATAAAGCAACCAGTACCATAGGTGTTTTTGGTCTGGCCGGGATGGAAACAGCAGTGGCCGAACAGCGACGCCTGCTGGTCGCCCGCCACGCCCATGATGGGTGGCATGTTGGTCATGATGTCGCTCGCGACGCGGCCGTAGTCGCCCGAACTCCAGCGAACCTCGGGCATCATGGAACGTGGAACGTCAAAGAGCGCCAGCAGGTCGTCGTCCCAATCGAGCGTATGGATATTAAAGAGTGCCGTGCGGCTGGCATTGGTGTAGTCGGTGGCAAAGACCTGGCTGCCGGTGAGGTTGTAGATGAGCCAGGTGTCGATGGTGCCAAACATGAGGTCGCCCGCCGCCGCGCTCTCGCGTGCGCCGTCGACGTTGTCGAGAATCCACTGCACCTTGGAGGCCGAGAAATACGGGTCGAGCGTAAGCCCCGTGCGGGAGCGCACCAGCTCTTCTGCGCCCTGCTCAACCAAATTATCGATCATAGACGCGGTGCGACGGCACTGCCATACGATGGCGTTATAGATGGGCTGGCCGCTCACGCGGTCCCAGACCACCGTGGTCTCACGCTGATTGGAGATACCGATGGCGGCGATGCGATCGGAATGAATCCCGCTCTTAAACTGAACCTCCATCATGACCGCAATCTGGCTGGCAAGGACCGCCATGGGGTCTTGCTCCACCCAGCCGGGACGCGGGAAGCTGGTTTTGACGCTGCGGCGCGCTTGGGCGACGATGCAGCCGTACTCGTCGACGATGGTCGCAAGTACCGAGGTGGTGCCGCAGTCGAGCGCCATGATGTAGGAACCGCCAAAGTCAAACGAGGCATCTTCCATGCCCAGGCTGCCCAGATTCAACGACATCGCTTACACCTTTCTGTTGCATCGGGTCGGACAGGACCCGCTCAATCTCTGACGCGGGAAGTGCGCCTTGGCGCAGGATCTGGAGTCCGCCGTGCTGGAACGACACGATGGTCGAAGCGTCGCGGCACGGCGTCTCGCCCGCGTCGACGGCCACGTCGACCCCTTCTAGAATGCGGTCTTCAACGTCGGCAAAGCTTGCCGGCGCGGGCGCGCCGTGTGTATTGGCGCTCGTACAGGCAAGTGGGCTGCCACAGGTGCGAATGAGCGCCTGTACCACGGGCGATGCCGACGCGCGAAGAGCCACCGTGTCGTCGGCGGCACGCATAAAGGTCGGCACGCAGGGAGCCGCCTTGACCACAATAGTCAGGGCGCCCGGCCAGCATCGTCGGGCAAGTATGCGTGCCTCTTCTGGGATATCCACGCCGTAGCGGTCGAGGGCCTCGGCATCATCGACCAGCCAGGCGACCGTTTGGGTGAGCTCACGATGCTTGAGGGTAAAGATGCGACGGTAGCCGGTACCGAGCGCGGGCACCGCGGCGCCGTTGACGGCAGCCTGCGGATCGCGCGGCCACGGCAGAGATTCGCTTGTATCTTGGGGCACGGCGTCCGAGAAGGCGTTGACTGCCACAGCGACGCCATAGACGGTCTCGGTTGGGATCAGGGCCAGGCCGCCACGGCCGAGCACCTCGGCCGTACGCTCGACGGCGAGCCGATGCGGCTCGCGCGCTCCCTCGAATACCCGATAGACCGTCTGCATGTGTATGCCAGCCCCTTACGCTCTGGTGAAAGTTTGTTTACTGAGGGGCATTCTCGCACGAAACGTTTAACCTATTTGTCCACAGCGCATGTTGGTTTGGTGAGCGGCTATAGCAGTCGGTGAAAGTGAGGGGTAATTGAGCCGTGACAAGCCTCTTTACATTTCCGGCGCAGCGCTCCCGCCGCCGCGCCGCCAATACGCTTCGTACTTTACTGACGTTGTTTGGGCTCGGTGACGATAGCTCGAACGATGCGGGGACGATCGGTGAGGTCACGGACGATGCGTACGTCCGAAAGACCCGCCTGGCGGCAGAGCTCGGCCGCGGCGTCGAGGGCACCCTCATAGAGCTCGCAGGCAAACAGGCCGCCGGCGCGCAGCATATAGGGCGCCGCATTGAGCAGGCGGCGGAAGATATCAAGGCCATCGGCGCCGCCCTCGAGCGCCAAATCGGGCTCAAAGTCCTTGACCTCGTGCGGCAGCGAGCGCATGACGTCAGTCGGGATATAAGGCGGGTTGGAAACGAGCACGTCAAAGGTGCCCCACTCCTCGCGGGGGATAGAGCTCACCAGGTTCGTGAGGCTGAAGGCGACCTCATCGGACGTCAGCCCGAGTGCATCGCGGTTTTTGGTGGCCAGGTCGATGGCGCGCGGCTCGATATCGGTAGCGGTGCAGGCGACATGGCCGCGACGCTCCCAAGCAAGGGAGAGCGAAATGCAGCCCGTGCCGCAGCCGACCTCGAGAACGCGGGCAATGCGGGGGTCGGCAGGCACAGACGCGGCGGCATCCTGCACTAGGGCCGTCTCTTGTTCGACGCCTTCGATGGCAATGCCGTATTCGTCGAGCTCGGGCTCAGCGACTTCCGCGGTCTCGGCCTCAGCTGCCTGCGCGGCGGCTTCCTCGGCCTCACGATCGGCCAGCTCCTCGGCATAAGCTCGGCTGCCCAGCACGTCTCCGCCCAACGCCGCCTCATCGGCAGCCGTGAGGTTGGCGGCACGGCGCTCGGCAGTCGCGCGTTCGTCAGCCAATGCGACTTCGGCTTTACGCGCCTGCTCGACCTCGTCGTTCCATGGCAACTCTACGCGCTGGCGGGTGGCAGCCTCGGGGCTCAGAACCTCGGCATCCAGATAATTGAGGACTTCCTCGACGAGCATCTCGGTCTCGGGACGTGGAATGAGCACGCCGGGGGCGCACGCGACGTCGATCATGCGGAACTGCGTGCTGCCGGTGATGTACTGCAGCGGCTCGCCCTTGGCGCGACGGACAACCGCCGCGTGCATGGTCTCGAGCTGTGCTGCATCGAGCGTGTCGTCCATACGCATATATAAGTCGATGCGCGCTAGGCCCGTGGCTGCGCACAACAGCCACTCGGCAGAAAGACGGGGGTGCTCTTCGCCGCGCTCGGCTAGGTACTCCTTGGTCCACTCGAGACAACGCCTGATGGTCCAGATCTCGTTTGCCATGGGTCCTCCCCTCTTAAGCGCCGGGCGGCGCGCGAATGTCGGAGCAGATTGTACGCGAGGGCGGCACGCGGCGAGAGACGATTGGAAGCGATTATCGAGAATCAGCCCAGAATTTTGCACCGGGCTCGCTCAAAGTGTTCATTCGCCGACGTCTAGATTTGCATTCGTCAAGCTTTTGGCAAGGTTGCCCCAAAACTGACCAATATCTAACCAAGAACTTGCCAAATCACTTGACGTGCGACGCACCAAAAAGGGCCCCGCGACTTCTTGGACGATTTTTCGAGCAATATTTTCAATAGCAGATGAAGGTTGTTAATTACTTTAAGCAGGTAGACAGATTAATTTCTAACAAAGCAGATTAAATAAACTCGAAAAGTAATTTACCCAACCTAGTCATTTAAGATCGTCCCCAATGACTACCTCTGAGGCGCCGCAGGTTGAGCATAAGTCCCCAATGACTACCCGCCGCAGGTAGAGGACGGACAGCGAGCGGGTCGCATTTGAGACAAGGTGACGTGGAACGAAAGGGCGCTGACCTTCTGGTCGCGCCCTTGAAGTTGAACGTCAGATTGTACAGGTGCGGCCCGCGCAGCGTCGGCCGGTCCGCCGTTCGGTAGAACGGCGGAACCTACTACACGGCCTGCGCCAGCTTCTCGGCACGCTCGGCGGCGGCAAGCGCCTCGATGACGGCACCGAGTTGGTCGCCCAGAAGGACGCCGTTGTAGGTGGAGTTAAAACCGATACGGTGGTCGGTCACGCGGTCCTGGGGCTGGTTGTAAGTACGGATCTTCTCGGAACGGTTTCCGTGGCCAATCTGGCTCTGGCGCTCGGCGCCGAGCTCGGCCTGCTGCTTCTCGAGTTCCATCTCGTACAGACGGGCACGCAGCATCTGCATGCAGACCTCGCGGTTTTGAATCTGGGAACGCTGCTCCTGCGACTGCACCACGGTATTGGTGGGCAGGTGGGTAATGCGCACGGCGGAGTAGGTGGTGTTAACGCACTGACCGCCAGGACCGGAGGCACAGTAGGTATCGATGCGCAGGTCGGACTGGTTGATCTGAACGTCGATCTCCTCGGCCTCGGGAAGCACGGCGACAGTTGCCGTGGAGGTCTGGATGCGGCCCTGGGACTCGGTCTTGGGAACGCGCTGGACACGGTGCACGCCGGACTCGAACTTCATGACGGAGTAGACACGGTCGCCCTCGACCTTGAACTCGATGGACTTAAAACCGCCGGCCTCGCTGGGGCTGGAGTCGAGCACGGTGGTCTTCCAGCCACGCGACTCGCAGAAGCGTTGGTACATCTTGTACAGGTCACCGGCGAAAATGGCCGCCTCGTCGCCACCTGCGGCGGAGCGGATCTCGACGATGGTGTTCTTGTCGTCATTGGGGTCACTCGGGATGAGCATGTACTTGATGTCTTCCTCGAGCTGGGGAAGCTTGTCCTCGTTCTCGGAGATGTCCATCTGGAGCATCTCCTTCTCGTCGGCATCGGTAGTGTCACGGAGCATTTCTTTGGCAGCCTCGATGTCGTCGAGCGCGCCGATGTACTCGCGCGCAGCGGCAATGAGGTCGGACTGGTGCGCGTACTCCTTGTTGAGACGCGTGAACTCCTTGATGTCGGAGGCGACGGCCGGGTCGGAAAGCTTCTTCTCGAGCTCCTCGTAGGCCTTGATGATCTTTTCGAGCTTGTCGCGCATGGCGGAACTCCTTTATATGCGTGAAGGTGAAAATCGGCGGAATTGATGGGGCGCATGGCGCCGTTGCGGGGTAAGCCCAGCTAGAACATGTCGATTTTCAGATACATGCGCATCCCTTCGCGTATAGGGTACATAGTTGCGGTCTAACCCATATATGATAGCGTGCGCAGGCAAACCTGCATATAACCCGCACGGAATGAGTGGACGTAGTCGTTGGGGACGTTCCTTAACGACGAGTCGTTTAAGAACGTCCCCAACGACTACAACGGCTAACAAAGGGACTGTCGCTTTGTCACATTCTAGAGCGTTTGAAGCAGAGCGATGAAAAAGTGGACACCCTGGAGGTAGGCACGGCGGGTAATGCGCTCGTTGGTGCCGTGGACACCGCGATCGCACTCGTCATCGTCGACCACAAACGCCGAAAAGCGAATGCATTCAGAGCAAATACGCTGATAGTTAGCCGCATCGGTGGCACCGATCACAGTTGAGGGCACAAAGCCGACAGCAGCCCCGCCCGCCGCATTCGGTACGTTTTCCTCCGCCCCCTTTTGATCACGAAAGTAGCGGGCGGCAATAGCGCGAACGGCCTCGAGCCCCGGTCCGCCAACACGTGGGGACGGCGAAGGTTCTGAGCTGCCGGGGCCAAGTTCGACCTCCACGCGCCCGGTAAGGCCCGCAGCGGCAACGGCCTCGCGGCAACGGTCAACAACATCAGCCACGCCCGTGCCCTCGAGCATGCGGAAGTTAATATTGGCCCACATATCCTGCGGCATCACGTTGGCGCCAGTGCTGCCGCCCTCAATCTGCGTGGGCGCACAGGTAGTGGTCACGAGCGGATAGAGCTTGTTGCTGGCGAGGCAGTCGCGAACAATGACGCCTCCGTTGGCGGCAATCTCATCCGCCGTGTAGAGCCCCAACTCGACAAGCTGCGCGGCAAGCAGATCGGTCACGCGCGTCGGCCACTCGATATCGCAGATTGCGGCGATAGCGCGGCTCAATACCTCGAGCGATGTGCCGCCGTAGGGGTTGGACGAATGTCCGCCTTCGCTCTTCGTCTTGAGCACGATATCAGCATAGCCCTTCTCGGCAAGGTCGGCATGCATAAGCCAGCCCTCGCCCGCGCCGTACTCGGCAGCCGAAACAATACGGTAGTCACCCTCGTCGATCAGGTATTCAAGTTCAACGCCGCGCTCCTCGAGCACGCGGCCGATGGCCCCCGCTCCATACTGCGTGGTTTCCTCGTCCTGGCCAAAGGCGAGCAGCAGCGTCCGCTCGTGCTCCCAGCCGTGCACCAACGCATACTCAACCGCCTCGAGAATACCTGCGACCTGGTCTTTCATGTCGATAGCGCCGCGACCCCAAATGTAGGTGTCGTCCACGTGACCGCTAAAGGGGGCATGCGTCCAGTCGGCCTCGGTGCCGGGCACCACGGGAACCACGTCCATGTGGCCCATGAGCATAACGGGCTTGAGGGCAGGGTCGGAACCGCCAAGTGTCACCAGCAGCGAGTGGTCGATGAGTTCGACCTCGCCCGCCGCGAACACATGTGGCCACGCCTGCTGCATATAGGCGCGCAGGTCATCGAACGGCTGCCAGTTCACCGCCTCGGCATCCATACTCGAAACGGTCGGGAACGACAGCACGCGCCCCAGACGCTCGCACGCGCCAACTTCGTCCAAATCGGCAAAATCATCCTCATGCGCAAAGAAGCGCCAAACCTCGGCCATGACATCCTTTCGATTGTGATGACGAGGGCCGCCCCACCGGAACGGCCCTGCCATGCAAACATTTGCGGTTGGTTATTTGTCCTCGAGATAGCGCGAGAGGAACTCGCGGGTACGCTGGTGCTTGGGGTTGCCAAAGAGCTCCGCCGGCGCGGCGTCCTCGAGGACCACGCCCTTGTCCATAAAGACCACGCGATCGGACACGGTGCGGGCAAAGGCCATCTCGTGCGTGACGACGACCATGGTCATGCCGTCGGCAGCGAGCTTGCGCATGACCTCGAGCACCTCTCCCACGATCTCGGGGTCGAGTGCGGAGGTCGGCTCGTCGAACAGCATGATCTGCGGATTCATGCATAGGGCACGAGCGATGGCCACGCGCTGCTTTTGACCACCGGACAGGCGACCCACGGCGGCGTGCGCGAACTTTTCGAGTCCCACGCTCGTCAGATGCTCCAGCGCGACCTTTTCGGCCTCGGCCTTGGTCATCTTTTTGAGCGTGACGGGCGCAAGCGTGCAGTTATCGAGCACGTCCATGTTGTTAAACAGGTTGAAGCCCTGGAACACCATGCCGATGTCCTCACGCAGCTTGTTAATGTTGCAGCGCTCGGCCGTGAGGTCCTGGCCATGGAACCAGATATGGCCCGCGTCCGGGGTCTCGAGCAGGTTGAGGCAGCGCAGAAAGGTCGATTTGCCCGAACCCGAAGCGCCGATAATGGTAACGACCTCGCCGGGGTTAACGGACAGGTCGATGCCCTTGAGCACCTCGAGCGAGCCGAAGCTCTTGTGCAGGCCCTCGACGCGGATGAGCGGCTCATTGGTCTGTGCGGCGGCCGCAGCGCCGGTAGTGGCGGTATCTGCCATGATGATTCTCCTCGTCTTGAGCCTAGTTGGAGCTGGGCAGCGTGGCCGGGGCCTCGGCGCCGAGCTTTTTGCCAAAGGCCTCGAGCAGGCGGCTCGCCACGAGCGTCAGGATTAGGTAGACCACGAGTGCCACGCAGTAGACCTCCATCTGGCGGTAGTACACGCCGGCGACGGTGGTAGTGGCGTACATGAGGTCGAACACGCCGATGACCGAGAGCACCGACGAGTCCTTGATGTTGATGATGAGCTCGTTGGTGAGCGCCGGAATCGCGTTTTTAATGCCCTGGGGAAACACGACTTTACGCATAGCCTGCCACTGCGACAGACCCAGCGAGCGCGCCGCCTCGGCCTGACCGGGATCGATGGACTCGATGCCGCCGCGCAGGACCTCCATCATGTAGGCGGTGGAGTTGAGCGAGATGGTGACGAGGCCGGCGGTAAAGGTACTCCAAATCTGGTTGGCCTGGGCGGTCTCGAAGCCCATGCCGCGCAAAACGGTGAAGCCCGCGTAATAGATGAGCAGGCCCTGGACCATCATGGGCGTACCGCGCACGATGGTGGAGTAGACGGTCGTAAAGCCGCGGCCGATGCTCTTAAAGAAGCGCACCAGGTCGTTATCCACGCGATCGAAGGTCTGAATGCGCAAAAACACAAAGAGCAGTGCCAGGAAAAAGGCGATAACGGTGCCGAAGGTGGCAAGCGCGATGGTAATCTCGATGCCGCGGATAAAGAAGTCGCCGCTCTTGTAGGTCATGTAGACCAGGCTCGACAAAAAGTCGCTGGGGTTGGAATCCGAGACAATGCTCACCTGCACCAAGTCGATAAACGACATGACGCAGCGATCCACGAAAAAGACCACCGCGATGGCGACCACGACATAGCTGCCCAAGCGTGCTGCACGACGGAAACGCTCGGATGCGAACGGCGACTTTTCGCGATAGTCGCTCCAGTGCATAAGCTTGGTGACCAGCGCCGCCGTCGACACGACGAGCCACGCCCACAGGATCGCCCAAAGGCAATCTTGGAACACGCCCGTGGGGGCCAGGAAGCTCAGCGGCGTGGGGTTGCGCTGGCTAAACGCCAGTCCGAGCGCCGCGATGACGCTCGTGCCCAGGTACACATAACGATGGTCGGCTTTGATAAAGGAAACCAGACGATTGATGGCTTTCATGCTGCCTCCCTATGCCGGCTGACGGTCGAGGCACGCGTCCCACATCTGGTCGCGCTCCTCCTGGCTGACGCCCTTGAGCGTCTTGTCGATGAGCTTAAGCAGCTTGTCCGAGCCCTTGCGGCAGCCGACGTTTGCCGCGACCTCCTGCTTAAAGCCCTCGCCCTCGGCAAAATGAATGGGGACGATACCGGGATTTTGGGCCATGTAGCCCTTTTCGTTTTCGGTGTTGTACGTCACGGCGTCGCAGGTGCCCTGCAGCAGGTTCGAGAACACCGTGGGGACGGAGTCGACCGGGTTTTTGTGAACGACGCCCGGGATCTCGTCGATGACGGTATCGAGCATGGTGTCCTTTTGGCCGAGCACCGTGGCGCCGCTGAAGTCACTGAGCTTGGTGGCGTTTTGGTAGGGGGAACCCTCTTTTACGAACAGGCCAAAGTAGCCAATAAAGTACGGGTCGGAGAAGCCGACCGACTCCTCACGCTCGGGCGTGGCGCTCATACCGGCGATGATGAGGTCGATCTGGCCGTTGTTGAGCGAATCGATAAGGCCCGAGAAGCTCTGCTTGACGGCAACGGGCTCGCCACCGAGGGCCTTGCAGACAATCTTGGCGATCTGCACGTCGTAGCCATCGGCATAGGCGCCTTGTACGTTGTCGATGGGGATTGTGTACTCACTGGCTTCGGAAACCTGCCAGTTGTACGGGGCGTAGGCCGCCTCCATGCCGATGCGGATCTTATCCTTGCCGATCACGGAATCGGACAGGTCGTCGCGACCGCCGCCCGTCGTGGGCTGAACCACCTTGAGCGTGGACGGACGCTGACAGCCGGCGAGCGCGCCGGCGACGGCGGAAGCGCTCGCGGCAAGAGCGCTACCCAAGAAGATGCGACGGCTGCACACCGGCTGTGGACGCACGTCGCGCTGATGGGGAGAATGCATAATCTGCCTTCCCTGTTGAATCGTATGCTAACGACTTAACAGGATACCGCTCAGCGTTACATCCAGCAGATGCATATATACAAATTAACAAACAGAAAACGATTAGTAGCCGTTGGGGACGTTCTTAAACGACTGGTCAAACAAGTAGTCATCGGAGACAGTCGTTGGGGACGTCGATGATTCGGCAATGCCAGCGAGCGCCACCCAGAGCGAACAAGTTGGCATGAAAAAGGCAAGGCATAGACCTTCTGGTCATGCCTTGCCTTTTGAATGACAAATTGTCGCTCTGGGTGGCGCGCAGCGTCGACCGGTCCGCCGTTCGTTAGAACGGCGGAACCTCTAGAGCAGCGTAACCTCGAAGGCGCGCTTGTCGGTGGCGCCGGGAGCCAAGGTGATGGTGTTGACCTTGTGCTCGAAGACGTCGTCCTCGGTGTCCATGGTGGTATGTCCGGTCCAAGGCTCGAGCGCCACGAACGGGGCGTCGTTGGCGGCAGACCACACGCCAATGTACTTAAAGCCCTCAAACTCAATCTTGACGCCGTGGCCCGACTTGCGACTGCGCAGCGTGAGCGTGGAGCCCGGGGTATCGGTGAACATGATGGCGTCGTTGTCGAAGCTACGGTGTGTGATGGGCAGCACGTCCGAGTTATCGGGAGCCTTGTAGCTTCCCTCGAACGTCATAAGGCCATCGGGCGTGATGATGGGGGCCTCGTTAGTCCAAGCCTCGGTAAACGCCAGCTCGTAATCCTCGAACGCCTCGTCCTCGGCACCGGGAACGGGCACGTTAAATGCGGGGTGGCCGCCCACCGAAAACGGCAGGTCCACGTCGCCGGTGTTGGTGACGGCAAAGGTCTGCGTAAGAGTGGCGTCGCCAGTCAGGGCATAGGTCATGTTGAGCTTAAAGTGAAACGGGAAGGCCTTGAGCGACTCGGGCGTATCGGTAATCTCGTAGGTGACGGACGAACCGTCCTCCGACACCTCGACCAGCTTGTGCTCCACGATACGCGCGATGCCGTGGCGCGCCATCTCGCAGCTGCCGGCCGCAGACGTCGCCGTGTTGTTGCGCAGCGAGCCCACAATGGGGAACAGGATGGGCGCATGCTTGCCCCAAAAAGCGGGATCGCCCTGCCACAGATACTCGTTGCCGTTGAGGGCAAGGCTCGTGAGCTGGGCGCCCATGGAATCGATGGCCGCGGTGAGGCCGCCGCGCCTGATGGTAGTGACGGTAGACATGCTACTTCCTCCAAAAGTAAACAATAGTGTCGAGGACTATTGTCCCACTCTTGGCGGCGGGACGGGACGGCAGGCGATTATTGAGTAGCCATAGCGGAAATGGGCGGCGAGCGCCTACTGGGTATCCACGTAAAGGTCAAACCCGCCCTGCGAGGTGGTGTCGACCGTATCGGGCGCCCGCGAGTTAAAGCTCGCGGGAACCATTCTTTTCGAGGCACGAAAACGCGTGCCGTCGGTGGCGACAGGTGGCTCATCGACCGTAAGTTCGTAGTCGCCGGGCTTGAGCTCGATACCGTCACCTTCGGAATTGACGTATTGGTGCTCGTCGATCGCTTGTCCCTTGAGCGTGCGGCCTACGATATGGATGAGCATCTGGCTGTCGCCGCGCGCGGTATCCCACGTCGCGCCGTCCTTGACCTCGACCGACACATGCACCGAGCGCGTACGGCTGAGCGATTGTTCGACGGAGATCTCGACCTTGGCGGCGTCTTGGCGCTGCTGCTCAACATGGCTCCAAACGCTGCCGATTGCCGAGCAGGCGATAACGCCGGCCATGAAGGCGATGAGGATGGGGCCGAGCGGAGAGCGCCGGCCCGCGCCTTCCTCGCGAGCCAGATCGGGGCGATGCGTGGGCGCAGGCGCCTGGGCGCCCTGCGCGGGCACGTCGAGAATGCTAAAGGATGCCGTGCTGTCGGGGTCGATAGTGTGACGCGGCTGTGGGGTCCTTGCCGGCGAGATGGACATGTCGGCCGGCTCACCCAGTGTGGCCGTGGCGTCGGCCTTTGCCTCGTCGGCCTCAGCCTGGGCCCAGGCCTGTTCAAAGGTTAGGGGTTCGGCCGAGTCGGAAGCGGCGTCCGTCTTGACGGTGTCGTTGCCGCTCTCGTCCTCGTCGCTCGACACGTCATGCGGCGCGGGCTCGTCCCACTCCTCGTCCGGAACCTCGCCCTCGCTATACCACCATTCAAAGTTATCGATATCCATACGGGGCGCCCCTTAGGCCTCGCAAATAAACACTTGCTAGCCTTATACCCCCAGACGGCACGAGGGCGCGCACGGAATGCGAAAAGGACTGCTCCTTTGTCGCATCGAAACGGATCTGTTTACGTTTAGCCGCGGGTAATCTTATTTCTCAACAAGAAGTCGACTGCCCCCACGATTCTGATGCCATCGATGTCCGTTGGATGGTCGCCATCCCTGACAATCAGGATCTTCTCATACGAATCAGGAATTTTTCCTAGCGTGCTTAGCTTGAGCGGTCGCAGCTCGCGTTCCCTCGTCGCCTCGGCATCGATCCGTTCGGTAACCTGGATATATTTGCGGTCTGATCCCTCGCCGATTGCGACAAAGTCGATTTCCCCCGCGCGTAGATGGCCGCAAAACACTTCGTATCCTTCAAAGACAAGCTGGTTGTAGATAACGTTCTCGAGCATCCTTCCGCTATCGCTACCTCTATATCCGTCAAGATAGCTGCGAATTCCCGTATCAGCTATGTAATATTTACCGCCTGTCTTAAGAAGCTCCCGCCCCTTGATGTCATACCTTTTTACTTTGGTAAACAGGTACGTCTCTTCCAGAGCGTCAATATATGCCGACACCGTCGATGCGTTGGTCTTACCGCCCGCTGATTCGTTGAGCGTCCCTACGATTTTGTTGACCGAGGTTTGGTTGGAGATGTTGTCTGTCAGATACGCACAGAGCCGCTCGAGAACATCGCGCTTGGTGATAGCTCCGCGACCCCTACGCGTCACACGCGACAGGATATCGCGCGCGACGATCGTCTGGTAGAGGCTACGGATATAGTCGCGACACAGCTCACGTCTCGGCTCATCATGGGCCAGAAACGGCATGCCGCCATAGGTTATGTACTGCTCAAGCACGGTATTTGAATTAAGGCGATCGCCCGTCTTGGAAACAAGTTCGACCCTCTCACCAAGCCCTTCAGCGGCGACCGCATCAATCGAGCGAAAATCAAGATATTCGCCAAACGTGAGAGGCTGCATCTTGACCTCGACATATCGGCCCGAGATAAGCGTTGCGAGCTCGCTCGATAGCAAAAAGGCATTGGAGCCCGTGACATAGATATCGCACGGCAAATCCACTCGGAGCGAGTTGACCGCCTTTTCCCAACCTTCGACATTCTGGAGCTCGTCAAAGAACAGGTAGGGATGATCGATGCCGTCGATGCGCTCCCGAACCATACGATAAAACGTCAGATAATCCGTAATTCCCGCGTACTCTAGAGATTCCATCTTAAAGGTCAGCAAACGCTCGGTTGGCACCCCCTGTTGCGCCAGATAGTCCCTCATCATGTCCAATAACGTTGATTTGCCACAACGGCGTATGCCCGTCACGATTTTGATGAGGTCGGTATCCTGAAAAGCAATGAGTCGATCAAGATAACGGCTTCGGCGAACGATATCCATAGAGTCTCCCTAGCGCCCGACCAGACATGAAATCTTATAAACTTGCATTTTTTGCAAGTTTATAAGATGTTACCTTAGAAACTTGAAGAATATGCAAGTTTCTAAGGTATGGAATGTGACAAACGGACTGTCCCTTTGTCACATTAGCTTTGCGCTGCTCATGTGCCTGTTCTCGGTGTCATGCATCACGCACTTCATGGGCGTGGCACACCGCCGCCATCCCAAGTCGATAGTACTCGCAAGCTCGGTTGAGCCCATGGGTTTAACGTCGGCATCACGTTTGGCACCGCAGTGGGCGGCACCGTGGTAGGCAGCGTTGGCATTGCGTACGTAGGCGCAGTGGGCGCCGCGTTCTCGCTTGTGGCCTGGGCGCTCACGCTGGTGACGATTAAGCTCGCCCGCTGGGAACGCCGTCGTCAATCAACACAGCCCCGGATGCAGGCATAGGGGCGAACATAGCCCAAGGTGGCGAGCAACCGGTGAAAACCGTCCCATACGAGTAGTGTCTATCCGCCTGCAAGCTCCGACAGTGCAATTTCGCGTATTTCAGATACACGCTTTTCTACGATTTCGTGTATTTCAAATACACGAAATGCGCGTGGGGCAACTCAAAGGCGGTGGCAGACACATTGTCTGCCACCGCCTTTTATACAGGATTTTATAGATATGTGGGGCGTTTACTCCATACCCAGCAGCTCGCGCATCTGGGTTGCGTAGTTAGATGCCATGTTGCCGTAGACAATCTGCACGCCGCCGTTAACATGCACGATGCCACGCGCTTCGAGCTTTTCGGTAAACTCGGCGTCATCAACCACCTTGTCACAGTCATTGAGCTGGATGCGCAGACGGGTGAAGCAGGCCTCGACAGACTTAATGTTGTTGTCGCCGCCCACTGCCTCAACGATGGCGGGAATGAGGTCGCTGATCACGGTCTTGGGAGCCTTTTCGGCCTCATCGCCAGACTCTTCCTCACGGCCAGGGGTCTTTAGATCCTTCTTAAGAATGATGAACTTGAAGACGAAGTAGTACACCACGAAGTAGATGGGGCCGAGGAACAGGATAACCTGCCAGTTGGAGCCCTTGGCTGCACCCATAATGCCGTTAAAGATCAACGACAAGAGCGGGCCGCCAAAGGATGCGGAGCCGGCCACGTTGAACTGCAGGATATAGGTCAGCGCATAGGCAAGACCAGCCATGAGAGCGTGGAACACGTAGAGGATGGGCGCGATAAACAGGAAGGAGTACTCGAGCGGCTCGGTAATGCCGGAGAGGATGCAAGGCACCACGATGGCAATCATGAGCGCTGCGGTCTTCTTCTTGTTCTTGGGAAGCGCCGTCTTGTAGAAGGCGAGTGCAGCACCGGGCAGGCCGAACATGGCGAAGATAACCTTACCGTTCATGACAAAACGGCTGACCTCGATGTTAAACGGCGTGCTAGGAGAGCCCAGGATCGCGTTGTAGATATTGATAGCGCCCTGAACGGTCTGGCCGTCGATGGTCTCGACGCCACCGAGCGACGTGAAGAAGAACGGTAAATAGACAAAGTGATGCAGACCAAAAGGCAGGAGCATGCGCTCGCCAGCGCCGTAGACAAATGCACCAAAGGCACCCGTAGTCTTGATGAACTCGGACAGCGCACCGAGAGCGTTCTGGATAAACGGGAAAACAAAGGACATGACCAATGCGAGGACACTGCATGAGAGCAGCGTTACCGCCGGGATAAAGCGTGTGCCGTTGAAGATGGAGAACACGGCAGGCAGCTCAATCTTGTAGTAACGGTTATGCAGCCATGCGACGATTGCACCCACCAGAAGACCGCCGATAACGCCCGTGTCGAGCGTGGTGATACCGAGGATCGTGCTCTGGCCCGTCGTAAGATTGGCGGGATCGATAACGCCAGTCGCCGTGAGGAACGTGCCCATCACGGAGTTCATGCACATGTAGCCCAAAAAGCCACAAAGCGCCGCGGTAGCCTTCTCGGACTTGGCGAAGCCATAGGCGAGACAAATCGAGAAGATAACCGGGATGTTGCTCATAACGATGCCGGCTGCGGCCTTAAGAATCGAAAAGAAAATCGCAAAGCCCGGAGCAGCAAGCCAGGGAACAGCTGCCGTAAGGGTGGGGCTGGTAAAGGCATTGCCAAAGCCCTGAAGGATGCCGGCGATTGGCAGGATCAGGACAGGCGTCATGAGGACTTTGCCCAGGCGCTGGAACTTTGCCAGCAGCTCATCTTTGTTCATGGGATACCCCTCTTAAAGAAACGGGGTGTGCAGTTCTACAACCCACACGCCCCATAACAGTTATCAAACGCTATGGAACTAGCTACTTAAGCTCCGGCCAGTAATCCTTATTGGCCTCGATGAGCTTATCGAGCACCTTACGCGCCTTCTTTGCGTCACCGACCAGACGATTAAGCGTGAGTGCCTGCAGGGCCTTCTCGTAGGAACCCTCCATCCAAGCCTCAACAGTCAGGCGCTCATAGGCGTACTGGTTCTCCATAAGACCGCGATAGAAGGTGCCAATCTTGCCAACCGCATAGGGCTGCGGGCCATTGGCGCCCACGCTTGCCGCGACCTCGACCATGGCGTCATCGGGCATACCCTCGATAATGCCGTTGTTGGGCACGATGACAATGAAGGTCTTATTGGTGTTGCGATAAATGGCCGAGGTGATTTCCACGATCATATCGCCATGAGCATCGTTCTGCACAACCGAGGAGTTCTTTGCGGTGCCGACTTTGGCAACACGCTCGCACTCGGCGAACACGCGCTTCTCACGACCGTTGATAACCTCGTCGGAGCGAGTGTAGTCGGGGTCGAGGTGAGCGACCTTGTACTCGGGATACAGATAGTACTGCAGATAAGTGTTGGGCAGATAGTCGGGGAAGTCCTCGAGCATGTCCTTGACCATGGCGTAGGTATCAAGCCAGGACTGGTCACGCTGCTCGGCATCGGCAGGAAGGAAGCCGTTCTTCTCCGTGTACTCCTTAATCTGCGGGACGAGGTCATGGCCCTCTTCATCGTAGATGTGCTTGAACCAACCGAAGTGATTGAGGCCAAAGTACACGGGCTCCGTCTTGCTCATATCGCGACCGAGCAGGCGACCGTAAGAGCGCATGAGGTTGACAGGCTGGTCGCAGATGTTGAGAACGCGATGCTCATCGGGCAGGACGCGCTCGAGACCATATGCCACAATAGCAGCCGGATTGGTGTAATTGATAATCCACGCCTCCGGGCTATGGGCGCGAACGTCGTTGACGATCTCAACCATGTCATGCATGGAGCGCATACCGTAAGCCATGCCGCCAGGGCCCACCGTTTCCTGGCCGATGATTCCCATATGCAGCGGAATCTTCTCGTCCTTGCTACGCATCTCGTAGCCGCCGGTACGAATCTGGCAGAGCACAAAGTCGACGTCGGTGTAAGCCTCGTCCTTATCGGTGGTGTAACCAAACTCCACACCGGGCTCCTCCTCGGCGAAGAGGATCTTGCCAAACTCGCCGATCGGACGCTGGCGCTCGGCATCGATGTCATAGAGCATCACGCGGTTCAGCGGCAGAATGTCCATGTGCTTGGTCAGGGCTTTAAGAATGCCAGGGCACCACGTGGAGCCGCCGCCAACGATCACAATATTGAGCTTATCCTTCATGTTCCGTCCCTCCAGGGTTGGCTGATCGGTGTTCTCGAAGACCTTGGGCTCCGCGGCTGTCCTCGGCTTGCTTCGTTTCGATTGGTATTTTGCGACATAAGGTCATTTGCAAGTCCCCGTGTGGGCCAATGCGAAACGGGGACACATGATTTCGCTCACGACACAGATATGTGTAGGCAGACACGCGCGTTTGCCCAGTTCATGGGCAATAGGCAATCTTGACCGATTACCGATTTCTCACCTGGCTACACAAAGCGGTACCATATGTACGGCGAGGTGCGAGGGGCTGAAACATCTTATGAAAGATCAAGAATCTTTTTATGATCATGTGCGAGCTGGCGAGAGCAAGCTCAACGATCTCGAAAGCGAGATCATGCGCTACATCATCGAGCTGCGTGATGATATTGACGATGTCACGCTTAAGAGCGTTGCCGAACGGTTCTTCGTCGCTCCCAATACAATCGTCAGGCTTGCCCACAAGCTTGGCTTCTCGGGGTTTACGGAGCTCAAACAATCGTATTCCGCCTCGCTCGATCGCAATCGATTCACTATCGAGGCACTTCCTCTTGATACCCAGCTCGTACAGACCAAAGATCTGCTTAACGACCGGGTCATCGATTCGGTTGTAAGTCTTATCCAGGACGCCTCGCATATCGTGTTCTTCTGCTCGGGCTTTTCGAAATACCCGTGCCTCGAGATGGCTGAAAAGCTCAAAATAATGGGCAAGAATACCGACACGCTCAGTGAACGCCACGTCATGAGGCATTATGCAGAACTCCTCGGCAAAAACGACCTGGTCTTCAGCGTTTCCGTAAGCGGCGAGACGCAGGTGTCTATTGACGCCACATCGATAGCCAAAACGCGCGGGTGCAAGGTCGTCACGCTCACCGGCTTTTCTCGAAATTCCCTCTCGAAACTAGCCGACTACCCTATCTACACCGTGCAAAAAGAAATCCGCTTGGGCAGCATGGACCTCGACAGTCGATTGATGTTCTATTACGTTTTCGAATTGATATTTGAGCGCTACTTCAAACTGGCCAAGAAATAAAACTTGGCATGCGCCCGGCTTCGACTCTTTAGCAGCCTTCTATATGAAAGGTATCGCCCTATGCAACGCGTACTGTTTATCTGCCATGGGAACATCTGCCGCTCGACGATGGCTGAATCGGTGTTTACCGAGCTGGTGCACCGCGCCGGGCGCGAGGCGGAGTTTGTCATCGATTCCGCCGCGACCTCGACCGAGGAGCTTGGCAACCCGCCACACCACGGCACCGTTGCCAAGCTGCGCGAAGTCGGGATTCCCGTCGTTGCCCACCGCGCACGCCAGGTGCGTCGCGCGGAGTATGGCGACTGGGACCACATCGTCTATATGGACGACGAGAACGCGCGTGGCCTGCGTCGCATCTTTGGCGACGACCCCGACGGCAAGATTACGCGCTTGCTCGATTGGACCGAGCGCCCCGGCGACGTGGCCGATCCCTGGTACACCGGCAATTTCGATGCCACGTACCGCGATGTGCTCGCCGGCTGCACGGCCATGCTCGAGCAGCTGTAGGCAAGCGAGGTCGCGGGCCACGCCTTCGGCGCGAAACAAGCGCGGTTAATCTTCCACATGAAAAATGAGCGTGGGTTTTCTCCCACTTTGAGCGTTCAAGTGCGCTCTAAACGGGAGAAAACCCACGCTCATGAATGTGACAAAGGGACTAGCCCTAGACCGGCTTGACCTCCAGCTTTATCCCCTCGGCGCAGGAGTCGCCCAAAACATCCGAAAGGGCCCAGGTCGCATATAGCGGCAAATAGAGAACTGCTCCGTTGCGCTCAACGTTGCCTCTCGAGAAAACAATCCCGAGCCTTACGCCATATTCAGCCGTATCAAGCACATGACCGAGCGCTGCGTGCGCGTGGTAATAGGAGCCCGATTTAACCTCGATCGGAACAGCCGTCCCATCCGGTCCATCGACCACAAAGTCCACTTCACCGCGCTTTTTTGTCTGATAGTAGTAAAGCTGGCGATTTTGGGCAGCCAGCTGCTGGGCCACCACGTTTTCGTAAATGCCGCCCAGATTGGGCTCCTTGCTATCAAGATACGCCGCTTGGGCGACTCCAACGGGGTAGCGCGCCATCAACATGCCCGTATCCGATTGATAGAGCTTGAACTGCGATGGCCGTGCCGCCTTGAGCAGGGGCGATTTTGGCTCGGTTACGATATCGGCTTTGAGAGCAACGCCGGCATCGACAAGCCATACAAAATCTCGCTGATACTTCTCGTAGTGAGCCTTGGGATCAATGGAATTGAGCACGAAGCGCTTGTTTTCGCCCTCGAGCATAATAGGGAGCTGATCGTAGATGCTCTGCACCTGAAGGGCTCGCCCGCTTGCATACTTGGAGATATCCCGCCGGTACTGTTCATTGAGCTCTGACTGTAGCTGACGAACAGAGGCAAGGTCGCCCTGCGTGTCAAGGAAACGCTGCACGACCTCCGGCATTCCGCCGACAACGGTATAGGTCCTGAAGTTTGCCATCATCGCGTCATGAATGTAATCAGGAATGGGCCTCTCGCTGATACACGCGTCACGTATCGTTTGGCGAGCCCCCTCGCTCACCCCGATTGCCCAGCAAAACTCCTCAAAATCGAGCGGGAACATCCTAAGCTCGTGGACATACCCCACGGGATAGGACCTGACGCCCTTGAACTGAGTCCCGAGCATTGACCCCGAAAACGCCCAACGGCACCTCCCGTCCTCAACAAGGAACTTTGCCATCGTCATGATGTCGGGGGCCTCTTGGACCTCATCGATAAACACGAGTGTTTTGCCTGGCGCAATCGACTTTCCCGAAAGAAGCGTCACCCTGCTGATGAAATCATCGGCATCCCGCGCCTCGAGAAGAGCATCTTTTGCCTGGCGGTTTTCCATGAGGTTAAGCTCGATGTAGGTTGCATGGTTGGCTTTGCCAAATGCGCGAATCGAATAGCTTTTGCCAATCTGGCGAGAACCCGTAATGAACAAGGCCTTTTGCTCGGAAGACTTCAGCCAACGCTCCAGCTCTGCCGCTATTTTCCTGCGCAGCATAGGCTCCCCCTCAGTGTCATCAAATGAAATGCAAAGTTTTATACGCTTAATTATCGATGAAACGCAGAATTTTTAGAACCTAAAATCGGATGAAATGCAGAGTTTTGAGATTATAAGCAAAAAGAAGGGGCACCACCGGCGAATGTGGCAAATGGACTGTCCCTTTGCCACATTGCTCTCAACTACTCGTCGACGATCTCGGCAAGCCAGACGTTCAGCGTATCGACCTCGGGGCAGCAGAACTTTGCCGTGCCGGGCTCGTTGCCGGGCACAGTTCCGCCATAGCGCAGAATGTCGATATAGGGAAAGCCAACGTGACAGGCCATGGCGCACATCTTGCCGCGATCGCGGTCGAAGTCGAAGACGTCGCCCGGCTTGTGACCATGGTGGCAGCGGCACGTCCCCAGCTGGTCCACGCAGCTCACGCGGATACGCGGACGCTTGCCCCGCGGCGCACCGAGCGGCTTGTTCTCGCCCGCAGGCCTGATGCCGCCCTCGCCAGCATTACTCATGGTCAATCACATCCAGGCAGGCCTCGATGGGAAGACCGGCCGACTTGTCCTCTTGGTCGGCATTACGCTCGATAAGCTCGGCCACCACACGCATGGCATCGGACGTCGCGCGCTGCAGACTCCAACCTGCCATAACGCGGCCGACGAGCACTGCCGAGAACGTATCGCCCGTGCCCGGGAAATAGACCGGAATGAGCTCAAAGGGAATCGTAAAGTACTCCCCCGCCACATGGTCGTAACCGATAACCGCGTTCGTGCCATTGACCACGGTGCTCGTAATGACCACCGACTTGGCACCCAGCTCGCGCACGGCGTCCACAAGGGCGCGGGCCTCTTCGGGCGTAATTTGCTCGGCAATAGGCCTATCGGCAAGCAGGCACGCCTCGGTATAGTTGGGCACCGCGTAGTCTGCGCACTCCAGCAGGTGCCGCATAAGGCCAATCGTGGACTCGGGCACGCCCGCATAGAGCTTGCCGTTGTCGCCCATGATGGGATCGACGAACACCTTGGTGCCCTTTTGCGCACGGCGGTGGCAAAAGTCCGAGATGATGCGCGTCTCTTCCTCGGTCACGATAAAGCCGGTCGAGATGGCGTCGAACTCAAAGCCGAGTTCTTCCCAGATGGCAAGACTCTGACGCACGTACTCCGTGGTGTCGTGGATGTAGAACTTGGGATAGTTGAGCGTATCGGACACAAGTGCCGTCGGCAGATTGTGGATACGGTAACCCATGTGCGACAGCACCGGCAGCATGGCGGAAAGCGCGACCTTGCCGTAGCCGCACATATCGTTGATCAGCAACAGCTGAGTGTTCTTCATGAGAGTCTCCCTTGTTTCGGGCGCAGCGCGGCAGCGCCACAGTGCGACTAAGTGTAGCGCAGGGGACGTTGCGAGCGGAGTCGAGCGGCACGAAGGGCAAATTGTTGCGGAAAGGTTTCGGAAACGAGAGGGCAGCCTGTCCCCCTTTGTACCAATCCCTTGACAAGGAGTGTCCCCAGCTGCCGGCACAAGAAGAACGTCCCAAGTGCCAAAAAGGGCAACGTCGATGTTTTGGCAACGACAGACACTATGACCCAATCCGAGGGCACTAAAAAGATAGGAGCCCCCGCTCGTGACCGCGGGTCGGGGCTGCGACAATGATGTTGAAGTGCCAT
>NZ_JBQHQF010000020.1:0-35842 GCF_052067635.1 Collinsella sp. HCP3S3_E5
AGCTTGCGGACAGGGTCGAGGCGGCATAGGATATCAACCGTATTCCAGATTCTGGGACGCCGGGCCGACTCGCTTCGGATCGGGCACTACACCAACTTTCTCGACACTACCAATCAACCGCATGGATTGTAAAGATGGCAAGACTGGCCTGCCGCAGAACGCTCGCACCACGGCTTCGGCCTAAACGTATACCCGGCAAGAATAAAGAACACCGGCATGTGAAAAAAGCCCAGACCACAAGCGGTCCGGGCTCAATAAACGATGGTGCTCCATGGCGGATTCGAACCGTCGACCTTGGGATTAGAAGTCCCCTGCTCTATCCAACTGAGCTAATGGAGCAAATAACCGCACGCTCAACCAAATAAATCAGCCAAGCGGCTGTAATTATAACCTAGTTGAACTGCTCGCGGTACGCCTTGCAGACCTCATCAACCGGGCCGTCCATGCGAAGGTCACCCTTCTCAATCCAAACGGCACGCTGGCAGATGCGCTCAACCTGCTCCATGGAGTGCGAAACGAACAGAACTGTCACGTCGCCGCTCTGGATAAAGTGCTGAATGCGGTTCTCGCACTTCTGCTGGAAGAACACATCACCGACGGACAGCGTCTCGTCAACGATCAGGATATCGGGCTCGGTGATCGTCGCGATTGCAAAGGCGATACGCGCCACCATGCCCGAGGAGAAGTTCTTAAGCGGCATATCAACAAAGTTCTGCAACTCGGCAAACTCGATAATGCCATCAAAATTAGCATCGATGAATTCCTTGGTATAGCCGAGCAAGGCGCCGTTCAGATAGATGTTCTCGCGGGCCGTCAACTCAGGATCAAAGCCGGCACCAAGCTCAATCAACGGTGCAATATTGCCGTGTACCTTAACGCTGCCCTCACTGGGCTCGAGCACGCCGGCGATAATCTTGAGCATCGTGGATTTGCCGGAGCCGTTGGTGCCGACCAGACCCACAACCTCGCCACGGTGAATATCAAACGAGATATGCTTAAGCGCCCGAAACTCCTCAAAAAACAACTCGTGCTTGGCAAGCTTAATGAAGTACTCCTTGAGGTTGGTCAGCGACTCGGACGCCATGTTAAAGATCATGGTGACGTCGTCGACCTCGACAGCCAGAGGCTGCTCGCTGTAATCAACAACAGATTCAGTCATCACAGCACTCCTTAGATGTAGAGGATAAATTTGCGCTCGGACTTATGGAACACGGTGTAGCCAATAACAAGCGCAAGGACCGCCCATGCGACGCACATACCAAACGTCATAAGCGAGGGCGTAGTCTGGAACAGGAAGATATCACGCATAAACTGCAGATAGTTGTACATGGGGTTCGCGTAAACCAAAATACGAACAAGATAAGGCATCTGAACGATAAAGTCGGTAGTCCAGAAGATGGGCGTAATGTAGGTCCATGCCGTGATGACGACGCTCCACAGATGCATAACATCGCGGAAAAAGACCGTAAGGGCTGAGAGCATCATGCCCAGACCCATGCAGAAGCACATAAGCAGCAGCAGGCAAACCGGCAACAGAATAAGGTGCCAAGAAGGCATAACACGGAACCACAGCATAACAATAGCTACGGCGACCAGCGAGAAGCCAAAGTTCACGAGTGAGAAAAGTACCTTCTGCACCGGAAAAACCCAACGGTGCACTTTAACCTTCTTGAGCAGCGGAGCCGCACCTACAATGGACGTCAGCGCCTGATTCGTGGACTCGGACATCACGGCAAAGGTAACGTTACCCACAATCAAATACAGCGGGTACATCTCGGGCGTAATCGAACCATTGCGGCCCTGGGCAAAAATCGTCGAGAACACGATGGCCATGACGATCATCATCAGCAACGGGTTGAGCACCGACCATGCGACGCCCAGAACGCTACGGCGATACTTGATCTTAAAATCCTTGGTAACCAGCTGACGAAGGATAAACGCATCCTTCTCAAATTCATTCTTAGCAAACGTCGCAGGCAGACTGCGAGTTTCTTGTTGCTTTGTCTGATCCGACACGGATGCAACTCCCTTACTCGTAATCGTTGACAAATGAACAGTATAGACCCGACGGCCATGCAAAAGATTCGCGCAGCAAAACTGGAGAACTAACCCACATCTAAGGATGTCAGACGCAAAAGGCTATACTTTCTAGGATTGAATGTATAAGGAGCATTGAGTGAATTCTGAATCCATCGCCGTCATCATCCCTTGCTACAACGAAGCGCTCACGATCGGTAAGGTCATCGACGACTTTCACCGCGAGCTTCCGCAGGCGACGGTCTATGTTTATGACAACAACTCGTCGGACGATACCTCACGCATCGCCACCGAGCACGGCGCCACGGTCCGCTTTGAGCCCCGTCAGGGAAAGGGCAACGTGTGCCGTCAGATGTTTCGCGATATCGATGCCGATTGTTACCTGATGGTCGACGGGGACGACACCTACCCCGCCGAGGCGGCTAAGGCCCTCTGCGAGCCCATCCTTAACGGCACGGCCGACATGACCGTAGGCGACCGCCTTTCCAACGGCACCTATGCCGAGGAAAACAAGCGCGCCTTCCATGGTTTTGGCAACAACCTAGTTCGCGCCATGATCAAGTGGATCTATGGTTACAGCTTCGATGACGTCATGACGGGCTATCGCGCAATGAGCCGCCCGTTCGTTAAAACCTTCCCTGTGCTTTCCGAGGGCTTCCAAATCGAAACCGAACTCTCGATCCACGCCGTCGACCACCGCTGGCGCATCAAAGATGTGCCCATCGAGTACCGCGATCGTCCCGAGGGTTCCGAGTCCAAGCTCAATACCGTGAGCGACGGCATTAAAGTCGTTGCGATGATCGGCACGCTGTTCAAGGACTACCGCCCGCTGAAGTTCTTTAGCCTGGTTGCGCTTCTATTCGCGATTATCGGCCTGGCTTTGGGCATTCCTATCATTGTTGAGTACTTTCAGACCGGCCTGGTCCCGCGCTTCCCCACCGCCATACTCGCCGCCTCGTTTATGTTCCTGTGCGGCCTGAGCCTTGCGACCGGATTCATCCTGGATTCTGTAGCAAAGGTCGAAAAAAAGCAGTGGGAGGTCAACGTGTACAGCAAATACGCCTACGACGACCAGCCCGGCAGGTCCGCAACCACGCCAAGCGAGAGGTAGATCTTCCGCAGAATACTATTGGCACCACTGCGCAGATAGCCACCAACAAGAAAAGCCGCCGTTAACAAGCGGCGGCTTTTGCTCTCGCAGATTAAATAGAGACTAGAGCGTCTTGAGGTACTCCCCCAGCTCCTCCTCCCAGTCGGGCATACGGAAGCCGACCGACTCGAGCTTGGACAGGTCGAGCGCGGAGTGGACCGGGCGCGGTGCGACGGGGCCCTCGGCGCCGGCGTAGTAGTCGTCGGTCGAAACCGGCACGACCCTGTCGCCGTTGCCGTTGGCGGCCTCGAAGACGGCGCGGGCGATGTCGGCCCAGGACTTGACGGCGCCGGAGCCGGTGCAGTTATAGGTGCCGTAGGGGGCGTGCGAGCCCAGCACGTGGAAGATGGCCTCGGCCATGTCGCGCGTGAAGGTCAGGCGTCCCAGCTGGTCGTCCACGACCGTGACCTGCGTGAGCCCGTCCTCGGGGTCGGCGACGCGGTCGGAGAGGCCCTTCATGGTCTTGACGAAGTTGTGGCCCTCGCCGATGACCCAGGAGCTGCGCATGATGTAGTGGCGCGGGCACCCCGCCACGGCGATGTCGCCGGCGGCCTTGGTCTGGCCGTAGACGGACAGCGGACTGAGGGGCTCCCCCTCGGTATGGACCTCGGCCGTGCCGTCGAAGACGTAGTCGGAGGAGACGTGGACGAGCGTGACCCCGTGCCCGGCGCAGGTGCGGGCGAGCAGCGCCGGCCCCGTCGCGTTCGCCTTCCAGGCGGTCACGCGGCCCTCGGGAGTCTCGGCCCTGTCGACCGCCGTGTAGGCGCCGCAGTTGATCACGGTGCCGTAGAGCGACCAGTCGTACTGCGCGTAGGCGTCCGGGTCGGACATGTCGAAGGTGTCGATGTCGCAGAAGTCGAAGTCCCTGGCGACGCCGCGCTCCTCGGCCAGCGCGCGGACCGCACGGCCCAGCTGGCCGTTGCAGCCGGTGACGAGGGTGCGCTTGGGCGCCATGGGGACGACGTCCTTGAGGTACGGGTGGTTGAGGTCCGCCTCGGAGACGGTGGCCTGGTCCAGCGGAATCGGCCACTGGATGTCGAGCTCGGGGTCGGCGAGGTTCACGAAGGTGTAGGTCTTCTTGAGCTCCAGCGACCAGTGGGCGTCCACCAGGTAGGTGTAGGCGGTGCCGTCCTCCAGCGCCTGGAAGGAGTTGCCCACGCCGCGCGGGACGTAGATGGCCCTGCTCGGGTCCAGGGTGCAGGTGAACACCTTCCCGTAGGTGGCGCTGCCCTCACGAAGGTCCACCCAGGCGCCGAAGACCGAGCCGCGGGCGACGGAGATGAACTTGTCCCAGGGCTCGGCGTGGATGCCGCGGGTGACGCCGCGGCTGTCGTTGTAGGAGATATTGTTCTGGACGACCCTGAGGTCCGGGATGCCCAGAGCGGTCATCTTGGCGCGCTGCCAGTTCTCCTTGAACCAGCCGCGGTTGTCTCCGTGGACGGAGAGCTCCACCACCTTGAGCCCGGGGATGCCGGTCTCCGTGACGGTGAGCTGCTTCTCGAAGTCGAATTCTGCCATGAGGTCCGTTCCTTTCCAAAGTCCCGGCCCGTGCGCGGCGCGCTCCCCCGGGATCATCCCCATGTCCGTAAGGAAGCGCGCCGCGCACGGGCCGAGAAGACGTCTCGCGTGCACGGGCGCCGTCGCGATCAGTTCGCGACGGCGCCCTCGATTAGTGGTAACTTACTGCCCCTGGGCCTTGTAGCGGGCCTCGGTAGCGGCCTTGACGGGCTCCCACCAGGCGCGGTTCTCGGTGTACCAGGCGATGGTCTGGTCCAGGCCCTCGGAGAAGTCCGTATGCCTGGGCTCCCAGCCCAGCTCGCGGCGGAGCTTGGTGGAGTCGATGGCGTAGCGGCGGTCGTGGCCGGGTCGGTCGCGCACCCAGTCGAAATCGTCCTCAGCCTTGCCCATGCGCGTAAGTATCGCGCGCAGCACGTCGATGTTGGACTTCTCGCCGTCGGCTCCGATGAGGTAGGTCTCCCCCATCTCGCCCTTTGTGAGGATGGTCCACACGGCGCTCGAGTGGTCATCGGTGTGGATCCAGTCGCGCACGTTGCGGCCGTCGCCGTAGAGCTTGGGGCGCGCGCCGTCCAGGATGTTGGTGATCTGGCGCGGGATGAACTTCTCCACGTGCTGGTAGGGACCGTAGTTGTTGGAGCAGTTGGAGATGGTGGCCCTCACGCCGAAGGTGCGGTGCCAGGCGCGCACCAGGTGGTCGGAGGCCGCCTTGGTGGAGCTGTAGGGGGAGCTGGGGCGGTACGGGGTCTCCTCGGTGAAGCGCGCCGGGTCGTCCAGCGCGAGGTCGCCGTAGACCTCGTCGGTGGAGACGTGGTGGTAGCGCACGCCGAACTTGCGCGCGGCCTGCAGCAGGGCGAACGTGCCCTCCACGTTGGTGCGCAGGAACGGCGTGGGGTCGTCGATGGAGTTGTCGTTGTGGCTCTCGGCCGCGTAGTGCACGATCGCGTCGTGGCCGGGCACGAGCTCGTCGAGCAGGGCGCTGTCGCAGATATCGCCCACCACGAGCTCAACGCGGTCGGCGGGCAGGCCCGCGATGTTCTCGCGGTTGCCGGCGTAGGTCAGCTTGTCGAGCACCGTGACGTGGACCTCCGGGTGGTTGTTCACCACGTAGTGCACGAAGTTGGACCCGATGAAGCCGCAGCCGCCGGTGACGATGATGTTCTTGGGTTCGAAGTTCTCGGACAAGGTGGTACTCCCCTATTCCTGGTGTTCCTAGTAGTCGATGTTCCTGGAGTTGATGGCGCCGGCGGCGACCTGCTTCAGGTGCCCGCCGTAGACGGACTTGCCGTAGGCCTCGGCGGCCGCCTCGAGGGCGGGCGTGTCGATCCAGCCGTTCTCCCAGGCGATCTCCTCGGGCACGGACACGGGCAGGTCCTGGGCGCGCTCCACCGAGCGCACGAACTCGGAGGCCTCGTAGAGGGACTCCATGGTGCCGGTGTCCAGCCAGGCGTAGCCGCGGCCGAGGGTCACCACGGAGAGTGACCCGTCGTCCAGGTACATCTGGTTGAGGGTGGTGATCTCCAGCTCGCCGCGGGCACTCGGCTCCACCTTCTTGGCCATCTCGGTCACGCGGCCGTCGTAGAAGTACAGGCCCGTGACGGCGTAGGAGCTCTTGGGGTGGGCGGGCTTCTCCTCGATGGAGACGGCGTTGAAATCCTTATCGAACTCCACGACGCCGAAGCGCTCGGGGTCGTCCACGTGGTAGCCGAAGACGGTGGCGCCGCCCTCGCGCTCGGCGGCCTCGACGGCGCGCTTGAGGTGGCGCGACAGGCCGTTGCCGTAGAAGATGTTGTCGCCCAGAACGAGCGCGCAGGGCTCGCCGGCGATGAACTCCTCGCCGATGATGAAGGCCTGCGCCAGGCCGTCCGGAGAGGGCTGCTCGGCGTAGGAGAGGTTCACGCCGAAGCGGGAGCCGTCGCCCAGCAGACGCTGGAAGTTGGGCAGGTCGGCAGGGGTGGAGATGACCAGGATGTCCCGGATGCCCGCCAGCATGAGGGTGGACAGCGGGTAGTAGATCATGGGCTTGTCGTAGACCGGCAGCAGCTGCTTGCTGGTGACGAGCGTGAGCGGGTACAAGCGCGTGCCGGACCCCCCGGCGAGGATGATGCCCTTCATAGGTTGGACCTCCAGAGTTGGGCGTTCACAGTTAAAACTAGTATACGCGAGGGTGGACCTAAACCGCGGAGTTGCACAAAAGAAGGACGAGGCAGCGCCGTACAACCTTGAACATAGCACCCATAAAAGATGCAGCTTCATGGATGGCACGAGACCGTATAAAGCCCAACGTCCACCAGGAGCTCAACTCGAGACTCCGCCGCACTTCGCCGCTGAACCTAAGTCGCTATAATAGGCACACTGAACACCGATTCGACCGGCGGCTCAAATCGCCATGCGAAAGGGACAACATGCCAAGCGTTCTCTTTACCTCAGCTACGATGAAGAACCTCGCAGGGACAGAAATCGCGACGTTAGAGCAGGCGACCTCCTTCCTCCAGCGCGGCTGGAGAGCATCGGTCTTCACGCTTGAAGCAGCCTCTCCCCTGAAGGATATATTCCCTCCCGAGATCACTATCTACGATGTCGATTCCATCTCCAGCGCCCCGCGGAACTTAGATCTCATCATCGCCCGCCAAAGGCCACTCCTTGACTACATCCTGTTCACGCAGCGTATTGAAGCGACCCATGTTTACTACGAGGCCGTGGGGTACAAGATGCCCATCGATGCACCTCCCGTGTACTACCGCGACCTTACCCTAACCGGAGTCGTAAGCGAACTGGCACGCACCAAGCTCTCCGAGCTGGGGTTCGATACATCACAATCATACTTATATCCAAATTCGGCGGGGAGCGAATACTTTGAGTATGTCAGGCAACCGACAGCATCGCTGAGAAACGTTGCAATCGTATCGAACCATACACCATCGGAAATCGACCGACTCCCCAGTCAGCTCGCCAGGCTGGGTATTTCTGCAGACATCTTCGGAATGCACCACACCTATACCCCAATTACCCCTGAGCTGCTCGCCCGGTACGACTTGATCGTCACCATCGGGAAGACGGCATTCAACGCGCTCGCCCTGGGCATCCCCGTGTTTCTGTACGATGAGAATGTCGCATGGGGCTATGTTACCGCAGCAAATATCGACTACACCTTCAAATGCAACTTCGCCCCAAAGGATTTGCCCACCCCTCCTCTCGACCCGAGTAATCTGCCAACCGCCATCATCGACGGATACGAGACTGCGGCTTCAAGCTCTCCCGCACTCAAGAAATACGCCGAGACCCATTTCCATCGCGATGCCCTTCTCGAGCAGTTCCTTGAACACATCGCAGAACTCCCCCCCATGGATTATGACGAGCTCCACAGGCGGTGGCCTACACTAGACTTCATCGCGCGAACCTATGTCGAGGAAACCTCCTTTTACAAGGCAGATATCCAGCGCTGGTATGAGAAGTCACTTGAATTGGGGAACCTCTACCAGAACGAAATGTCGAAGTACCTCGCCCTCGTAAAGGAGCACCAACGCTTGGAAAACGAACTCAGCGCGGTTCTCAACAGCAAAGGCTGGAGACTCCTAGAGTGCGCACGCCGCATCCTTCGCAGAAGCAAGCCCTAGACTCCGCAGGCGATCGACTCGCGCTCATGCGGTCTATGACCATGGACTGGGCGACGCCCTGGTGGAGACGCCGTCGGTGACCATCTCCGAGACCGTGGCGACCACGGCGCGGTCGACACGCGAACGGCGCTCAATCGGATACTCCGAGAAGTAGCTCCCCGCGCGCAGCTTCGGTATCCCGAGGTTGATAACGCCCACGCTGGTGACCGGTCTCGCACTCGCGGTAGCCGTTCCTCCAGTTGACGGCCTTGCAGGACTCGTCGGCCTAGGCGCCCACGATTTCGTTGACGAGCGACTCGACCATCACCCTGATTAGCTCTCGGTCATGTTGACCATGCCGTCGTCGAATCGCGGCTCAGGACCGCATCTGCCGTCATATCGCGTATTGTGTCCATATGCTGTTATCGCCTTTCTACGAATCATAACTTCAGCAATGAAGATTCTGGGCGATGGCCGCTTCCTGCTTCCTACAGCTCGGGAAGCGGTCCGTTACACCAACATTCGGCACGCGATCGATACAACGGTACCATCAGCGGTACAAGCCAACAACGGATTCGACAAGCGCCGACCAGTCGCGCGCAGCTACAGTCTTTCTGCCGCCCTCGGCGAGGGCGGCGCGCAGCCCAGCATCGGAAACAATGCGCTCAATTGCCATAGCGGCTGCATCGATGTCGCCTTGAGGATAGAGCAGGCAGTTGACAGCGTCCACCAGGTATTCTTCATTGCCGCCATTCGGACAGGCAATCACAAAACCACCCGTCGCCATCATCTCGAGCGGAGGGTACGAGAAGCTCTCAAGGATACTCGTCTTAAGCAGAATATGACAGGCGCGGTAAACATCGGCAACCTGGTCGTGCGGCACGGCGCCCACGTTCTTGTCGATATGGTAGAAAGGCTTCGTTGCCCCCGTGTAATTCATATACCAAATCTCGAACCGACTCTTATCGAGTTTATCAACGATGCGAAAACTCTCATCGACGTTCTTATATTCGGAGTTGCAATCCCCTTCGATAAGGATACGAATTTTACTAGAGGAGAAATCACGCTCAATCACCGGGAAAGCTGCGGCATCGATACCATTCGGCGCGAAGCGGCAATCTTGCCCGTAAGCATTCTTGAGCCAATGGCGGCACCACTCGGAGATGGTAAGGTATTCGACACCATACGGCTCCAAATAGGTGGAGTTCGCGACGGAACGGAGCGGATTGCCTACGGGCAGAAAGCCCGTCTCATGGTTCTGGACAAGGTAGAGGCGCCGGCGAATCCTCGGGTAGCGTTTTAAGAAGTCTAAGGTGTCCCAAAGCGTCGCAACGCCAACATCAATTGATGCAAGGAAGGGGCATTTCTCAATCATCCCAGATGGCACAACTCTGTTGAGGACAGGGAAGGTATGACCCAGGCGATCAAGCCACTCATACTCATCGTCCGTATTCGCGAACATTACATCGTAGCCGGCGTCCTGCAGCATTGCAGCATGGCGAATGATGACAAGAACACCACCGCTCGTTTTGAGCGACGGCATAACGAAGACTACGTTCTCGGTCTGCTCCCGGCGTATGATGTCTGCAATATTGGCCGCGTTACCGACAGTGGTGCATGCGCTCTTACAATGCTTGTACGCGGCTTCCGCAATGCAGAAGCGCTCATCCTTGGAGAGAACGAGACGCTCGAGCGCATCGTACCATTCATCAACGCTCTTACAGAGGATGCCGGTAACGCCGTCCTCGATCATCTCCTCGAATGCACCGACCCTGCTGGCAACAGTCGGCACCTTGACCAAAGCGGCCTCGACCCACTTATTCTCGGATTTTGCACGGTTGAAAAGGGTATCCTCAAGCGGGGCGATGTTGATGTCGCAAGACGCAATGTAGTTGGGGAGCCGACGCCACTCGCAGAAGGGCCTGACTACGATGCGCTCTCCGAAGCGGGCAAGCTCGCCCGCGGGATCAAGCTCGCCGAACAAGAGTAGAGTCACCTGGGGGTAGTTATCCATAAGCCTGACGATGGCAGGGAGAACCATCTCGAAGTCGGCATTGTGCGTGATACTACCGCTGAAGAACCCGATTCTCACCTCCCCAGTAGCTTCAACCGCCACACGGCGCGCGAGCGCGCGGCGATAAGCCTTGCGCTCTGAGCGCGCAACGGCATCGGGCTTCAGACCGGGAAGCACATCCCGGCGACGAAGAGCAATTTCTGAGTACGAAAGCATGAGCTCCGAAGCGGTGTTGCGGTTGATGTACACGCGCGGAACGAACTTCTTGAGCTCCGTCGCCAAGGCCTCCGTGGTGGTTATGGCACAGTCGCAGAGACGGAGCGTAGCACCCATACGGTCGACACCATCGTCGTAGCCAACCTTCTCATCTGCGGACATTGCCTTAACATACGGAATCTGATTGGTATACGCAGTATCAATGACCAGGTCATCAATATCGTAGATAACGCGCTTGTTAAGCTTCCGCGCCTCCCGAATGAAGCTCTCGATCTCATCGGTAATCGGGCACCGGAAGATAATAAAGGTGCGCGCATGACGAAGATGGTCGCGCTTGAGGTTCCATGCATCGACGATTGTGACAGACATTCCCGCAGCGCGGAGCTGCTCGGCTTGATGCTCGACACGGTATCGTATGGGATGGGGCACGCTTGGGTGACATCCGTTGATGAACATGACATCGACATAGGAATTGTCATGTTTCTCACGAGTGGCATCCAAACAGGTGAGTCGCTCCCGAACCTTGCCACCAACAATCCTTCGGGCTTTCGGCAGGACATTGACTAAGCCCTCTTCGGTAATTGTATAGGATAACCCCTCAATGAGGTTAGACAAGCGCGACATGGCAGCTCCTAAGCGACTGAATACGGAAGAAAGGCCATTATAACGCACATAATGTCAATGCCGAGCACCACGACCATACAAGCAGAAGCAACCGAAAGCACTCTACCCTTCGATAAGGGGTGTGCTGGTTTCACCAGACAGAGCATCGGCAGCAGCGCAAAGGGGAGATAATAGCGACCTTGTACACCCATAATAATGTCGGAACGGTTATCCGCCGTGAGGGTCCACCCACGCATCGTGAGCATAATGAGGGTGAACTCAACGAGGGAGATGGTGACGATCACCAGCTTGTCCGAAAAGACCAGGAATGGCTCTTCGGCATCGTCGTTATAGAACAGCACCGCGACCTGCACGAACATATAGAGGTAACAGGCAATGCGCCAAGGATTGATGTTGAGCGCTCCTAGGTTGAAGCCAGCGTACGACTCGAACCAAAACGTGCCCATCACCCAGACGGATTTGACGAAGATCTTGACAAACTCGAACGGCGTGCGTAGTAACTCGAACGCTTCGGGCATAAAAGAGCCGTGATAAAACGTGATAAGGAAGACTGCAGCCACCATGCACGCCCCCGCTATACCAGTGTACAGCACATATAGTCGCTTACCCGAAACCCTATGCCGCAGAAACAATATAAACAACAGGACAAGCGGGGCGTAAGCGAATTTGGAGAGCATCGATAGAAGCGTAAGGCCCCCGAGCAGGAAAACCTGCTGCCTGTTTTCGCACCCCGATTTCAGGCATCTCAGGAAATACGCTAAGAAAGCGAGATTAATGCCGATAACCAGGGAGTCGGCCGAAAGAGAGGAGGCTTGCTGAAGCAAGATGGGGTTGAGCAGGTAAACGATGGCGGGAGTCTTGCCGAAAGGAAGCGTACGGACAACCCAGTAACCGATGCCGGCAAACATCAAGCCATTCACAACGCGAGCAGCCAATAGGGTTACATACTCCGGTGCGCTGAGCAGCTGACCAAGCCCCATGACGATATACGGGACAAGGTAGAGATGGGGCAGATAACTCGACAGATTACGCGTGCAGAGATACACGTCATCCCAAGCGGAGGGGCTGTGCACGGCAGCATATGCAGCAGCGTAAGTACCGGGATAATCGGCGCTCGTTAGGGAGAATGCCTTGGGCACGAGATGTCCAGATGTTCCGCGCGCAAATAGGTTAACCGTCTGCGCGATATGCGCAGCCTCATCGGGCGCATGCGCGGGCAACAAGAACAGCGCAAAGGCGGTAACAGCGGGAATTGCGACGAGTGCAAAAACCGCTTCGCGCCGCTTGCCAACCCGACGGAACATGACGATAAAGAGCCCGAGTAGGATAGCCGCCAGCAGGACGAACAAGCAGACGAAAGCGGTCGAGCTCGCGAGGCCGGCCGCAAACCGGAGTGTCAGGGCAAACTCGGACACGACCAGAGCCAAAGATGCAAGTATATAGAGGACCATCTGCCTGAACGCATGGCTATTGTTCAAATCCACACTCACCCCAAATTCCAATTAAACCAACTCGCCTAATGCAATCAGCAACGATCTTGAACTTCCTTTTCCACAATGGCCAACCTCTGCGTTAAGTTCTTAATACAGGCCGCCTGCTTGGTCACAACAACACTCAGCATCAACGAAAAAGCGAGCAGCAGAAACAATCCGAGGAAATAGACGAAGTTAGTGGTCAGCACGAAGCCGAACAACTCGCCAATTGCACCAATGAAACCGGGGAAAATCGCTGCAATGAGGATCCCCACCGACAAGGACAGCCAGAAAAAGGAATAGCGTAAGGACAACTGGCCCTTGGATACGAGACGAATCACGTAGACGAAGAACACAACTGCAAAAATAGCGGCAAGGACCTGGGTAACAAACGTCATTTCAATCACCCCTCGTGACCGGTAAGGGAAACGATTAGGATCGCCATAGTCACCTTTATCATGTAGTAGATGCTAGATAGGCCTCCAATGGAGGATTTTCCTCCTTGACGCTCACGCATCTCCACAGGAACGTCCTTGACCTTGAGACCGCGCTTAAGACAAAGCGCAATAGACTCAGGCTCCGGATAGTCAGTCGGATACGACTCGGCAAACAGGGCGATCGCCTTGCGACCGCATGCGCGAAAACCAGACGTAGCATCGGTCACCGTGGCGCCCGTAAGTACCTTCAAGAGTTTCTCGAACCAGGTAATACCCACTCGGCGAAGCCACGTCGACTGAAAACCTCCATTGACCTCCAAGAAACGCGACCCGATTGCCAGGTCGGCACCGGACTCAATCTCGGCAACGAGTTTCGAGATATATGATGGATCATGCTGGCCATCACCGTCCACCTGAATATCTATGTCGTAACCGTTGCGCTGGGCATACTTATGCCCGCACTGAACGGCACCGCCAATGCCTAGATTTTGAGCGAGGTCCAGAACATTTAACCCATTTTCGCGACAAACCGCGAGGGTGTTGTCCTTGGATCCGTCATTGACAACGACGTAGTCATAGTCGGCGGCAACGACGGCGTTGACGGTCGTGAGAATGGCATCCTGCTCGTTATATGCAGGAATTATTACGAGAACCTTGCTCACCTGGCCTCCTTCAGATCGTTACTGCTTTGGCTTTTGCCATAGAAGTGATTGATTGTCCGCGCGATCGGTTTAGGCCAAAACCTGCAAAGCATGGAAAGGTCTTCCATCGTCCTGGTGTCGTCCCTAATTAGAGCGGTGGTCTCAGACCCCTCATGGATTCGATGATGCATGAGCACCTTCGAATCATAATAAAAGTCGCCTCTCAAATTTGAATAACGTTCCCAAGCATCCCAATCCAAATCACACTTGAAGGCTTTCTCGAATGGGGCAGGCGGGAGCCTACTCATATTCAAGGTGACAGACGGGCAGCATATTGAGGAGCCCAGGGACAAAATGCGCCTGCGTAAAAAACGCGACCCGGAAAACCTTCCATCAGAAATGGGCGAAAGAAGCAGGCGCTTCACACTGAGAAGTCGACTTTCATCAACCTTCTTTCCATTACGAAGCTCCCCGTAATTTGTGAAATAGAGCAGGAGACTCTCAGACTCATTCGCTGCCTTCAGCAGTCTTTCAGCATACTCGGGCTCGTAAGTATCGTCTTGGTGAGCTAACGTAACCAAGGGAGTGCCCGCACAACTTGCTGCATAATTCCAATCGTCAGCAATGCCAGGATCCCCATCCCTTACATAAAGTGGCACAGAATAACGCTCCGCAAGGCTACGAGTTTCCTCGCAAGGGGTAGACGTGGCAATAATTACGCGAGTCTTTACCGTCTGGAGCAGAAGCGACTTGAGACATTCCTCTAGAAACATACTTTCCCTATATGCGCAGAGCGCAAATGAGTGATCAGTTGTTTGAAAACGCATATTTACTCCCCAAAACGACTCCAAAACGCGCCGGGCGAAACGATGGAAACGCCATTTACTAGCGCGAAAACAAAGCGCAGGCAGCCTTACTCGTAACGATTGAACAAGAAGGATATCCGAAGAGCGAGTTCACCACCGAACGTGCTGCGCATTCGACGTGGTACAAAAGCTCTCCTAATTCTCTTAAAGGGAACAGCATCCGATGTAAAGAACTGAAGGGTTCTAACGTCTTGAACGGAAAGCCGGGACCCAAAACGTTCCAAAAACTCAACTAGACAACAATAATCCTTATGAGCCTCATCACCAAGAAGCTCATCAAATAGAAACACCCTGATCGACGATAACAGGCACGAATCGCCGGACGTTACGGCGGCAGCATGCCTAACATGATGAGCTGTAACCGCGTCATCAAGGAGAAGGACGCCCATTGAGGCCGCACAACGGATGATGTATCTATCATGCATTTCCATCGTCTCGGAGAACGGTAGGATGAACTCTCTGCGAGCAGCGTCATTTATCACAATCGAAAATCCCTGACGGATTGTATAAAAAAGAGACCGATCAAACGTCATCTTACTTGGAAGAGGAGCGCAATCCCGAACAAAGGAGCGATCAGCGTCAAGATAATCGAATGAACCGCAATAAACTAAAGGATCTGAAGCGGCGCTATCATCTAGGAACGAAACCGCCCTAGAAAGCTTGTTCGGTTCCCAAATATCATCTTGATCGCAAAAGGCATAAAAACTATATCCATTTACCAGTTTTAAAAGATGATAGAAACCTCTTGGTACTCCCAGATTTCCCAAGTCATCAACCACTCTTAGAATGCGCTTTTTCGACTGCCTAGTCTTTTCAACATAGTCATCAATAATAGAGGTAGTCGAATCACCCGACCCGTCATCGCGCACAAAAACATCAACAGGCAAATCTGTGTCCTGTTGAAGGATGCTATCAAGCTGATCCGGAAGATACCGCTCGCCATTATACGTCGGTAATACAATTGCGATTCTTTTTTCAATCATTCCAAGTAACACTCCTACGCAAGTAAGGTAAAAAGCCCTGATGCTAGAACAAGGCAAACGTACCCTATTTTCTTGCAGACGCTCTCAAAGACATCACAATGGGCACCATCGCCGTCATAATATAGTATCTGAGCATCGGAAATGGTCTGAGCGCCCAATTGAAGACAGCCCAAACCTGAAAATAGCGAACCCATCCTTCTTCCTGAGGGCTATTTCGCCAGGGAGTCTGCGCAAGGTTATCAAGGTAATCTTGTTTATACTTGCAGGTACAGCCCAATCGCCAGGGGCGATCCTCACCCATAAAGTGAACAATATGAGGGTTGAATATAGCGTCCTGATATCCCTCATAATCACAATACGCTGGCATCAGTTTTGACAACATCGAGAAAGGGTAGTACTCGTAATAATTTGCAACATTGTATGACGAAGAAATGGCGCCAACCTCGTCTTGCAGAACCAAATTAATTGCATCTTGGTCGTTAGCATACAAAAGGTCTTTTTGCGTTCGGCAACAAGTAATGAGGCGTTCCTCAACCCCTCTTTCTCGCCAACGCCGCAAATCAACCAACAAAACGCCGGCGTTATAATACGGCTTTCCAGAAAGCCCAAGTCTCTCTAAGCTTTTTTTGTTGCAAATTGGTTCCATGGAGGCCAAGATAGTGTTATCGCCCATGTCAGCATTCCACAGCTCAGACAGGGAGCGACGCACGATCGTATCCGCATCCAAATACACGATACGATTTACCGACTCCGGTAGATAGGAACCCATCAAAAGTCTCGATAGGACTATTTCATTCCAGCCCATAGTGCAAAACGATTGATCGACCCGAGACATGAACCCTCTGATATCAATGAAGGCAATTTGCGCACCCTTGCCTTCCGTAAAAGACAAGAGTTTTTTTTGGTTTGAATCCGACACGCCATTTGAGAACACATAAAAATATAGAGGCCCACAGTCTTTACATGATTCACAGACAGCATTAATGCCCGCAGCGAGTTGCGGAACATAATTATTATCAATCGTATAAAGAAGATTCAACGATATTCCCTTCGATCTTGTTTACAAGCTCACGCGATACGGAAAACACCGCCCACCATTCCAAGCAAACGTACGTCTTACTCTTCACTCTGCAAATGGCTTCGGCCACCAAGGAGTAGCGACATACCGGATACACCAATCCCCATGCAATATGCAAGTGTAATGCTAAAACTAATGCCATTCATCCCAAAGGAAACAAGTAATGGACGAACAACTACAGCACATAAAGCTAGCGAGAGGCCGCTCGCAAACGCAGCATGAAAATACTTACGATATACGACGAGCACATCCTGCAAGAACATCATTCCAGCCGTTGATCCCGTTGCGACAATGATTGGAGTAAACAGTTGGTGGTATCTTGCAATATGATCACCGTACACGATTGACAGCGCCGTTTCTCCAAATATGCCGAAAAGGACGACAGCGGATATAACGATTACCAACAACAGGGCCAGGTACTTACAAATGAAGCGCGCAACATCTCCGTGTTTTCCCTCGCGAACCGCTCTGGCGATAGGAACAAGCAATGGGGCATAGATATATCCCGCAACCGCTTGAACAATTACTGTTGGGGTAGCAACCGCGGCGTAAATGCCCAATAGTTCCGAACCATACTCCGAACCGTACTCCTGCCGAGCAAAGCTGACGACCATTGTGCAAAGCAGGGATGCAATAAAACCTGGAAAACATGTCTTCAGCAGTTGACACATCTTAACGGGGGTAAATGAGGGGCTAACGTCACAGAATCGACTGGCTCGAGAGTGATCATATGTTGCAACGACCAGGAACGAAATCACCGCCATTAGAAAAATGGCTAGATTGAGAGAATGAAACAAAAACAGTCCAAAAGAAAAAGCCACAACCATAAGGACGCCACGCAGTATCTGCGATATACCAGGGTAATCAAGGTGGTCATTTCGCTGATCAACCCCATGGTAAACATCGACAAAAGAGTCTACCATTTTAAAGAGAACATACAGGCAGACAGGAACATAGCTCCCAGGCCTTATCGTAAGCAAGATATAGCCTGAAACAAATAACGCAGCGATTGCAATCGAGACAAACCTAAAGCCAACATAATCCGCTTGTGAAAAACGCTCTTCAAGATCAGAGACCTGAACCGGACGGACCTTAAAGAGCACGATTGTCGCCACGACATTTCCGACAGACATAGCAAGAGCAAGATCTCCGGAAGCAGAAAGATCTGAACCCAGAACGACAACCAATACGGTAATGAGCCAGTTGCACACAACATATACCAGGGAACCCACGGTGTTCCACGCAATATTTACACCCAGAGATAACTTCTCAGGCGTCGAAGAACGTCTATTCAATCCACTTCTCCATCCATAGACAAAGCAAATGCAAACGGCAAATCTCACCAATGGTATTTCTGATTAAAGCCAAGCCTTCCCTTGCGACAATCGTGAAGAACGTCACGTAACACTCCATTCGCATATCGAGCTTGGGCGCCACGAGAGCCATGCTTTAGCAGGGCGGTAACAAAATAGAGCGCTGCATACTGGGCAAGCACACACCAACTCGTGCGCCTACCAAAATGCCTTAACGCGGTGTCATATCGATTTCGATATCCATAATACTGCCGCCAGCCGATACGAGAAATCACGCCACGAGCCTGCATCGACTCAGAGACAGGGTTACCAGTCTTGTGTTCAAGTCGCGCGGCAGTAACAACCTCAACACCGCCAGAATCCGAAAAACGTAGGCAGTATTCCGTATCGTCATACCATAGGAAATAGTCCTTCATGGGAAGACCCTCACGAAGCAAGGCCTCCCCGCGAACGACAAGGCCGCAAAATGTAGCGGTGTCACAATGAAAAGAACCCTGCACGTATTCATCAACTGAAACTGGGCTCTCAATAAAGAGCAATCTGTTTGATACTCTACGTCGATGACTAACGTCAATTAAACCGGCCGTTTCGACCACGCCCGCAAAAGCTTCAACACTCTTCTCTACACGAGCATTTCTAACGATCTCCTCCATGAAAGTTGGAGCAATCATCGCATCATCATCAATAATGAGAACTAGGTCGCATCCTATGTTACCCATATATTCAAGACCGCAGTAAAATCCCCCCGCGCCTCCTAGATTCTCTTTTTCATGAAGAACATGAATCCGGGTCACACCAGGCCCACCACTTGATGATTGGGCAGCAAGTTTGTCTAAATACAATGCACTCCCATCAGCAGATGCATTGTCCACCACAACCACATCGGAAAAAGAGAGCGTTTGGGAAAGGATGCATTGCATGCATTCCTGCAGCAACGCCTTTCTATCGTGAGTAACAACCACGGCTCCGGTTTTCATAGCATACTCCTTATAATTACGGCAGGGGAATAATAACGTTTCAAACAGGGCTCTCCATCCTGGTCAGCCAATCCAACGCAAAGGACATATTGTTCCGGGGGCGTACACCATTGCAGAATAGAAAAACGTAGTTTTCAACAGTCTGATAACATGTAGCATCCCTCGCTCTCTCAACATTGCAATAAGCCAATCACTTCCATTGCGGCTTAGGTGTCTCAGCTCACATCTTGCACAATGCGGCTTGCTCCGATAATGAGCTGCACGCATGGAAAGCTAATATGGACAGGCATCGACCAGCATTGTTCATTCTGCCGCCTAAAGAGATTCATAGCCAGAGAGGTTTAGTCGACGTTGCGACACCCCATGAGGTTGAAGTACGCCCGGGGCGAGGATTTTGCGGCGATGAGATAATCGATCGGCCTGACCTAGCAGCAGACTGCCCAGGAGCTCGGAGTGCCGAATACGAGGTTGAGCGAAATTGAAAGGGAAGTGTGCCCCCACGAGGAAATCAGACGCGAATACGAACGTTACCTGAATGCTAAAAAGGGACTTAACAGCCTATAGGAGCGTCTTTGGGGACACGATCGGAAAGGTGCCATAAATATACAGATACTCAAAGTGAACTTAGAGATAAGCTCTATTCTTCATTAATGTGGATGCTTTACAACTGGTATTCCTCTGCAAAATAGCTCTCCTTTGTTTTATGCAATTTTGACACCCTCACACCTAGCCTATTAGCTATTTCTATAATCTCCTTGTCGTGAGAGCACTGAAGGCCAAGTATTATCCTGTTGGTCTTCAATCCAGAGGAAGCAACGGGAAGACCACATCCTTTGCCTTCCTCAACGGGAAGAACAATTCTGTATTCCCGTTCATGTTCCCAGGATTTGTGCTTTATGCATGTATTTTTGATCAACAGTTTAATTGAAATCTTGTCGTCGATACTTAATGACCCATCGGGCCCTTTGTCAATTGCTGATTTTAGAAGTCTTGCGACTGTACCAGTGACATCGAGAGGCGCTGATTCGTAAAGCACTTCTCTTATGGTGCAACGGTTGATGACGTCGTATTCGACGCAAAAACCTTTTGCCCAGTTTGCGTAGTAGGCCCACATTGGCGCAGTGCAACAGTCTGTAGCCGAGAAACAGCAAACCAATCCCTGCCCGCTTATCGTTGTTAATGTTTTATTGACGGCAGCAATCATTGCGTCGTCATATCCAGCCTGCTTAAGCCTTTCCTCTTTGATGAATAGACCCATATATTCATAAGGATCGTTGAAACCAGAAATAGGTGAAAACCACAGTTCGTCGGCCTTTAGTGTGTTTAATATTTCGTGGTCCTTCTCTTCAGAAACACCCAACGGAAAATATTTGTATAGCTTTGCAGGAATTGACTCTTGCTCAATCTTGCATGCTTCTTTGAAATCGCCTTTGAGTAAGGCCGCTGAATAGTCGGATACGTTCATTAGGTTCACCTTCAGTGCCGATAGTATGCATCGTTATGTGCGTGCTCCAGATCGCATCGAAAAGCGTGGTGTAACAACTTTTCAGAGGGCATCGGCTTTATGCCTGCTTAGAGCAAGTGATATTTGTGCGTCCCCCGCTAGAGGGGTACGGAGAAAGACGATTACTCATTCTCACAAACAGAAGCAACTGAAGCAGCAAGCTGCGGTACAAATGCCTCATTGAGTGAATATAGGAGATTCATCTGCTCTCCAAAGTGTAACCAATATCTTCTAATTCTAGCAAAGGAGATCCACGTGCAGTAGTCTTGAGTTGCCACCCACCAAACTCCGAACACAACAACCCACGCTGTAACGATTAGGCTCTTACACACCCCGGCGCCCTCGCACAACCGCTCACGAAGCCACTCGGGAACTACGCGTCCAACGTTGCTTAATACTGCTAGCATCTAATGGGGTATTGTACCTGTTATAAGGAGCCAATATGAAACGATGGCGCACAAAAGCAATCGTCCCCTTACTCTGCTCAACCCTACTCGCCGCATCGACCTTGTCGATTCCGGCATTCGCAGAAGGTGCGGATCCCACAGTAGCAACGGATGTCGTTCAGAACACGCAGGCGAACATCTCTGGACAAGAGAACAGCGACTCAACCGTGAAACCCGCCGAGGAACCGAGCACGAGCCAACCGATGGAGGAGGGCACCGACTCCAAAACGGACACCAAATCAACCAATGTTGCCGAAGCCCCCTCGGCAAACAGCGCCCTGCTGGAGAACGCGAACCCAACAAGCAACGCCCAAACAGGCGAGGCAGTCGGCTCTCCCCAAGCCAATGCCGTACCTTCCGTCCAATACTATGCGCACGTTAGCGACCAAGGATGGGACAACTTCCCCAGCAAGGACGGCGCTGCGGCTGGAACCGAGGGCGAGGCGAGAGCCATAGAGGCTCTTAAAATCTCACTCGCCAACGCTGACGGTGGCATTCGCTACATGGCGCACTGCACCAACGTTGGATGGCAGGACTGGGTTTCCAATGGGGCTATTGCGGGCACAACCGGCAAGGCTTACTCCATGCAAGCCATCAAAATAGAACTTACTGGCAACATCGCAAACGAGTACGACGTGTACTACCGTGTCCACGCCCAACACTTCGGTTGGCTTGGCTGGGCCAGGAACGGAGAGATTGCCGGCACAACCGGATGGAACTACCGGGCCGAAGCGATTGAGATTCGCCTGGTGAAGCACGGTGAAGATGCACCGTCCTCTACAGCGAACGCTTACATTCCCTCGTACTACCAGACATCCATTATTCAGGAGGGCGAGTCGACCACAGTGCGCGTTCGACCGGACTCTCTCGCGCTCCTCCGCGCCGATGGCGTCGCCACAGACATGCGTGTGACCGCCACTATGCGCTACGGCGACACCGTAACGCGCAATGTGACCGACTCCACCTCGCTCGCATCCATCGATGCCGCCGGTATGGCGCTAAACGTTGGAACCTATGGACCATTTACCGCAAAGGTCGAGTACCTCAGGGGCGACCACGTAGTTGGGACCACCGTCCAAGAGTTTGGGGTGACCGCAAGCGAGTATAACCTCGCACCGCTTTCTGCGACCTTCCCTGTTGTACTCTATTCCATTTCCTATTGGGACTACACAACGTCTTCGACTGGGGCCTCGGTGCCGTCCATTGTCATGCTCGACCGTCCCTCGGCGTTTAATTGGGACGCGCTCCCCTCCGGCATGTACGCCATGCCCTTTATGACAACCGAAGCCATTAAGAGCTCCGGCAATTACACTGCATTCGCCGACTACGTCAAAGAGCTCAAGCGCCTTAAGCCAGACTCCAAGTTCAACCTGTTCATTAACGACATTACCTGCTCGCTTATCCACTCGATCATATATGCCAACCAAATTCCCCAGGACAACTACAAGATTTACCTACTTTCTGACGGAACGGCTACCTACAACTTCATGAACGAGGCCTTCAACGCCGAAGGAGTGGATCCCGCCGCTAAGGAGGCACAGCTTGAACAAAGCTGGCTTGCCGCGAAAGACTCTGCCTACAGGACTGGAAAGGCGAGTTCCGACTACGGTTGGCACGCCCACTGGGACTCCATGTATGCCGTTCTTAAGTGCGAGCCCAATACAGAATGGTGGATGACGCGCACGAACCTGTTCCAGAGCGCCGACGATAACGCGTTCGCCAACACCATTGCCACCGATCCCGGCGTAAAGAAGAAGAACGTCGCGAACATGCTTACCGCGCTGCAGCAACGCGGAGATTCTACCGTAGCTGCATTCAAGGCCCTCTACAACTTTAACGACGGCTACTTTGCCGCAGCCGAGGCCGAGGGCAAGAAGCCCATGGTCCTTCTTGGAACCTATGTGAACCTGGAGCAGTCGTTCGAAGACTACGCCAAGCTCACCATGACCTACTACGGCGATGACTACGCCTATTACTACAAGGGGCACCCCAACACGCCAACGGGCTTGTGGCCTTCAAAGCAGGCCCAGTTGGACACTCTAGACATCACCGACATTGATTCTTCTGTTGCAGCGGAGCTCATCTTGTTCTTCAACCCCGAGGTCGCGCTCTCGGGCTATGGATCGAGCACGTACAACTCTGCCTCCAGCGACGCAGGTTGCGGCGTCTTCAACATGACGAAAGCCGCGGCCCTCAGTCCGTCGAGCACGGTCGACTACAGCATTATGGATTGGTTCGCCTCGTCCATCTCATCTTCTTCAGATACGGCTATCCAAGCCCTCTGCCCCAAGGGCGACACGTGCTACCTCGTTGAATTCTCCGATATGATTCTGAAGTCCGCCGATTACGACATTGCGGTTTTCTCTGGCAACACGTCCACGCTCACGTACTACAGGAAGCTTGCCGATGGAACGTACAGGCTGATTCGCACGAAGACCAACGGTTCGACCCTTATGACCTCTGCCCACGTTTCTGGCACGGGTTGGATCTCCTCGGTCAAGGAGGGCAAGACAGCTGGCACCACGGGAAAGTCCCAGGCACTCGAGGCGTTCAAGGTCGACATGGCAGCCCTCCCCTACTCCGGCACGGTGCAATACCAAGCCCACTGCGCAAACCTTGGCTGGCAAGGCTGGAAGAACGAAGGTGAAGTCGCGGGCACCGTTGGCGAATCACGCCAAATCGAAGCTATCCAAATGAGGCTTACCAACGAGCTCGCCGAGCACTACGATATTTACTATCGAGCCCATGTACAGAACGAAGGATGGCTTGGCTGGACCAAGAACGGCGAGATTGCGGGCACCACGGGCTTTGGCAGGCGCGTGGAGGCTATCGAGGTCAAGCTCATTGAGAAGGGTGAAGCCGCGCCAGGAAGCACTGCGCGCGCATCCGTCATCGGACTGCCCAACGCAACCGCACACGTATCGAGCATCGGATGGCAGACCACCGTGCACGGTGCCACATTCGCCGGTACAACTGGTCAGGCGCTCGGCATTGAGGCCCTAAAGCTCTCCGTCGCAGGAGCTCCATTCGACGGTGGCATTACATACCGTTCCCACGTTGCCGACCAAGGTTGGGAGAAGACTTGGACATCGAACGGGTATAAGACCGGCACCACGGGCAAAGCTCGCCATATTGAAGCCCTTGAGGTGAAACTTACAGGAGAACTTGCCGAGCACTATGACGTTGTATATCGCGTGCACGTTTCCAACATAGGCTGGATGCCCTGGGGTAGGAACGGCGAGGCTGCTGGTACCACTGGTCGTGGACTACCCATTGAAGCAATCGAGATGAGACTCGAAAGCAAGTAGGCGTCTGATCGCTTGCCCGATAAAAGGAGCCGTCGGCAATCGCAATTCCGACGGCTCCCTAATTTTAGCTATGCTCACGTCACATCTTCGGACTGTCCACCACCAGGGGTGGCGAGGGTGGACTAGGCGCAGGCAACGATTGGCTGCATTACCGGAACCCAGTCAATTACGCCCGCCAAAAAGACAGTGACCACCAACCTCGTTTTCAACATATCTCCCCCTCCAGCGATGCGGAAAGGAAAACGGCGAAAACGAACTTGGCAGCCACTGCTCCAGTTCAAATTTGCTACGCCCTAGCGATACGTAACAACCTTAGTGCCATACGGAATATTATCGTAAATCCACTTGGCGTTTTGGATGTCAAGCCTTACACAACCTTGAGAAACATTCTGACCAAGTCTACCGTCCTGAATGTTGAACGTCCCCTGGTCGTACGGTACCGAGTGGAACAGATAATCACCGTAGAATTGCGTGTAGTAGTAGCACGTATAACCGTGTCCGAAGCTATAGCCCTTGCCATAGACGGTAAACTCACCCAAAACGGTGGGCGTGCTCCATGCGCCGGGCGAGCACTGCCAGTAGAACACCTGGTTCCAATTGTACGAATTGCCGTTGTACACGCCCACCCGGCAACGAGACGTATCCACAAGGAGCAACCAATTGGTCGAACTCGCATAGCGATTCGCCTTCTGCCACATTGCAAACTGGTCTGCCGGCATAACGGGGATATCCGTGAACGGTCGATACGTCGAGCCAGGCGCAGCAGCACCCTTGGGAAGAATCTGGATCTGGATACCCTCGAGGCGATAACCGATATTTACAGTGCCCGCCTGTGCACCGTTTGCAGCCCAACCGAGCCAACCGTAATCCTGCACATACGCGCGATACCAAACGTCAAAGTACTTCGAGAGGTCTCCCGATAACTGGATCTTGATTGCCTCAAGCCTCTTATTCTGCCCCGTGGTACCGCAACTCGCGCCGTTCGAAGCCCAACCACGCCAACCGTAATCCTGAACATGGGCGGAATATTTGATACCGCCCGATATGCTCGAGCTCACAGAGAGTCTAAGATCCTCAACCTTAAGCGAGCGACCCTGGGTGCCCGCGAATCCGTTTTTGGAAACAGCGCCCATCCAACCAATGTTGGAAACATGGGCGGAATAACTCAAAACGGGCATGGAGATGCATGCATTCGCGCCTGTAGCGGGAGCAGTCTCGCCCTTCTTTACGAGCCTAATCTGAACCGCCTCGGCCTGAACACCCAGCCCCGTAGTGCCGGCATCGGCACCGTTACGGGTCCACGAAAGCCAGCCGTAGCCCGCAACGTGTACGCGGTAGTAAATATCGTATTGCTCGGCCAATTCATCGGTGAGATTCATCCTCACCGCCTGGACAGCACGACTCTTTCCCGTCGTCCCGGCAAAACCAGGGACAACGAAAGCATTCTGCCAGCCTTCTTCCTCAACATGAGCTGCAACGGAAACGGAACCGGCAATTGAACCAGCGGCGCCGACACGAAGAGCTTGGAGAGATAGAGCGCGGCCCGTGGTGCCCACGGTTACATCGGTACCCAGCGAGGCGGTCTGCCAGCCAATCTCGGCAACATGGCCCTGGGCAGAAAGAACCTCATCGGTGGAGTCCGACTCTACATAGGCACCATCGGTAGAACCAGGCGCAGCAGCGTCCTTCTCAAGGAGGCACACGCGCACAGCGCAGATGGCGGCATTGTTGGAAGCGCTACCGGCAGGCAATCCATTTGAAGCCCAGCCGGTCCACTTACCCGTATTGCCGTCAAACACCTGGTACCAGACGTCGTAGGTTGTTGATAGCGTGCCCGAGAGACTAATCCTCACGCAACGCATGGCCAAACCGTCTGACAGCGTGGTTGTCCAGCCACCGTCCGCAGTATCAACGCCCTCGGGCATGGAGCCGTACTGACTACCAGACTGGTACAGAATCGAACCGTCGCACGCCTGGTTGTTAACGTTAAGCGCAAAGCTCTTGAGCGGTTTCGTACTATCCTCCGAGCCAATCACAACGGTCGAGTCAGATCCCGCCCCAACCGTCGAACCGTCCAGACGAAGCCCTGCTCCTTGCAAGACGGCATGCTCGGAGCCTTTGAAGGCGCCCTCCGTAGAGCCGGGAGCTTCCTGCCCCTTCTTAACAAGCACAATCTGCACGGCTTGAACGCCCGAACTCATACCCACGGTTCCGGCCGCCGCACCGTTAGCTGCCCAGCCAAGCCACGCGTTATACCGAGCAGAATAGACTCGATACCAAATGTCGTACGCATTCGCGGCATTGCCCGTGAGGCGCATTTGAAGCGCCTCGATGCGGCGAGACAAGCCCGTTGTACCCGTACGTCCAAAATACCAGGAGCCCCATCCTTGATCTTGAACGTGCGAGCGAACTTGGATGCCAGCACTTCCACCAAACCAGGTTATCCGCGTATCGAGGGACTCTACGCACTCCGCGCCCGGAGCACCCGCGGTGGCCCCGTTGCTCACGACGGACATCCAACCAACGTTCGAAACATGGGTCGAATACGTCACAATCGCAGGCTCGTCAGCTTTGCTCTTGAAGGGAACGTCCGTACCACCCGGGGCAGCAACATCCTTGGCCAATATAACGATTTCGACAGCCTCAACGGAATAGCCATAACCCTCGGTGCCCGCATTGGCACCGTCGCACGTCCAATCCAGCCAACCAAAGTTGGACGAGTGGACTCGGTATCAAACACTGTAGGTTTGAGAAAGCTCGGCGGAGAGCTGGATTGCGATGGCCTCAAGCTGCCGAGACTGTCCCACAGTACCGACAATGGCATCGTTGCCCACCGGGTCCATCCAGCCGATGTTTGACACGTGGGCTTTGATGGAAAGTGCATCGGAAATCTCGTTGCCCTCGGCATCTTTAACGGAAAGCTTCAGCGCTTCCATACGCTTCGACTTGCCGGTAGTGCCCGCAAGCTCACCCGCGGAGACCGACGTCATCCACCCGTAATCTTGCACATGTGCCTGATAGGTAAGAACGGGCGCAGATTCAGATTTATCGTCGGACACATCCACCTGACCGTCGGTCGCATCAACATCCAAAACAGAAGCGGAATTGGCTTTGATTTCAGACTCCGATGGAGACCCATTCTCGGTCGCATTGTCCGAGGCATCGGAAGTAGCACCATCAAGCACGCCGATATCATTGCTCTCGCCCGCCTGATCGGCATCGGTTCCAACTGTCCCAGCAAGTGCATCACCTGTCGGGGAAGCTTGAACGGTAGATTCCTGAGCTAACGAAACGGACGAGTCCTGAACAGATTCGGCGTAAACGGCAATCGGCTGAAGTGCCGGCATCGCGCACATGAGCCAGGCCATACTAATAACGACCGCAGTCCTTCCATGCTTCATTTTGACTCCCCATCGATTAGCCAACCTTGGATTTATTATTAACTGATTCATCAGTTACTCAAATACGTATAACGCGAATGCTGCATAAAAAGAAACGAACGGAGCGCCACAAAGGCGAACCGTTCGTTTTAAATCAAAGTACCAGGCTAAACTCAACTAGGAGCATCTTAAGCTCTCGTTACGCAAGAGGCACGTTGTCGTACCAACCCCATTTTGGCTTATACGTTGTGGAATAGTAGTCTAGCCAATAACCCATATCTAGAGTCCTGATATGGCCAACATTATCCATAACCTGGTTGTTGCCAATATAGATACAAACGTGACCGTATATACGGCCCATATACGTATGTATATGCGAGGGAACAGCAATGACCATTCCAACCTTCAGCTGAGAATAATCAGTATATTTGCAGAAATCCCAATAGTAGTTACAAGCATCCGTATGAACATTCCTGAATCCAGCCCGCTCATAGACCTGAGCAATCCATTCTGAACACAACCCCGGACCAGGAGAGGAAACTTGCCTCGACAGATCTACAATTTTCTTCTGCATTGGCTTAGCAAGAGAAAGTGGTTCGCCAAGAAGCATCGGAGAGATGGTACTCCCCGGAGCAGCAGCGCCCTTTCTCGTAATTCTCACCTGAACGGCCTGGACATGCACCCCATAGCCGGTGCTGCCGGCGACGGCGCCATTTTTTGTCCAACCGAGCCAGCCAACGTTTTCGACATGGACCCTATACCAAACATCGAAATAAGTTGCCAAGTCACCCGATAGGGAGACTTTAATTGCTTCAACCGGATTGGATTCAGTAGCAGACGACAGTTGATCCCCGTTTGACTTACCAGAAGTCCAACCGACATTTGAAAAATGCAGCTGATAATTAATTCCACCGGCAACGAACGAAGTGATCTTGGCCGAGAACCCGGTAATGGAAATGTCCTTACCAATCGTACCGGACACCTCTCCGGCAGAAACAGTATTCTGCCAAGCACCTTTCACCTGAGAGGAATACGTCACCGTAGGTATTTCAAGATGAGAATACCCCGACGTATCAGGATGGGAAGCGCCCTTCTTAATGAGCTTAATCTGAATAGCTTCGAGGGAACACGATATACCGGTGGTGCCGGCCTCCTCGCCGTCCTTGGCCCATGCCATCCAGCCGATGTTGGAGGCGTGGACGCGGTAGTAGACGTCGTAGTCCTTCGCGAGGGAGCCCGTGAGCCTCAGTCGCACGGCCTCGACGGCGCGGCCCTGGCCGGTGGTGCCGCCCTCGGACGCCGAGGGGGTGTCCCAGCCCTGCCAGCCGATGCCAGAGACATGGGCGTCGACCTGCACGGCCGAGCCGTCGGAGTAGTCGGAGCTGTCGAGCGCGACGATGAGGTCCTCGAGCGCGAGGCCGCGGCCGGTGGTGCCGGCGGTCGCGCCGTCTGACACGGCGCCCTGCCAGCCAACGTTGGAGACGTGGGCCCGATAGGTCAGGGACATGGGCTTCTTCTTGAAGGCGTAGTCGACGTTGGCGCCGTCGGAAGAGGGGGCTGCATCGCCCTTCTTGACGAGCCTGACCTGGACGGCCTCGAGGCTCCTGCCGTAGCCGGTGGTGCCGGCCTCCTCGCCGTCCTTGGCCCATGCCATCCAGCCGATGTTGGAGGCGTGGACGCGGTAGTAGACGTCGTAGTCCTTCGCGAGGGAGCCCGTGAGCCTCAGTCGCACGGCCTCGACGGCGCGGCCCTGGCCGGTGGTGCCGCCCTCGGACGCCGAGGGGGTGTCCCAGCCCTGCCAGCCGATGCCAGAGACATGGGCGTCGACCTGCACGGCCGAGCCGTCGGAGTAGTCGGAGCTGTCGAGCGCGACGATGAGGTCCTCGAGCGCGAGGCCGCGGCCGGTGGTGCCGGCGGTCGCGCCGTCTGACACGGCGCCCTGCCAGCCAACGTTGGAGACGTGGGCCCGATAGGTCAGGGACATGGGCTTCTTCTTGAAGGCGTAGTCGACGTTGGCGCCGTCGGAAGAGGGGGCTGCATCGCCCTTCTTGACGAGCCTGACCTGGACGGCCTCGAGGCTCCTGCCGTAGCCGGTGGTGCCGGCCTCCTCGCCGTCCTTGGCCCATGCCATCCAGCCGATGTTGGAGGCGTGGACGCGGTAGTAGACGTCGTAGTCCCTAGCGAGGGAGCCCGTGAGCCTCAGGCGCACCGCCTCGACGGCGCGGCCCTGGCCGGTGGTGCCGCCCTCGGACGCCGAGGGGGTGTCCCAGCCCTGCCAGCCGATGCCAGAGACATGGGCGTCGATCTGGACAGAACCATCTTCCACGGGATTCAGAATACTGACTTTAAGATCTTCCACGGACTTCGACTGTCCCGTTGTGCCCGCAGTTGATCCATCTCTTTTACTGCTCATCCAACCTATATTAGAAACATGTGCTTCATATTGGATATGCATCTTACCGTCATCCACGTTTAAATAAGACCCATTGAAGCAGTAATTCATATCGCAGGAGCCATTAACGCCCGGAACATTGCCCCTGCTTGAATATTGCCAGAAACTATAGCTACCGGCATAGTCACAGTGCCAATTGTACTGAGCGACCCAATGGTCATAACCGTTCAGTGACGGAGAGTTCAAATAGTTGTTAAACCAATTAAGGTTTGCATAGATACCCGATTTAAAACCAACGGCCTCCATGCGATTGCAAAATGTCTGCGCAATCTGAGCGAGCTTATCTTTACTGAAATTCGGATCTTGCAGGATATAGTTATCCTCAAGATCGTAATAAATAGGAAGCGACGGATAATGGCCACCAAGCCAGGCAAGCGTTCGATCGGCTTCTTTATTTGCATCCGCTACAGAACGTGCATAGGAGTAGTAGTAGACACCGTAAGGAATCCCGAGACGTTCGCATTCGGTAGCGTTCCGCTCAAATGTTGAATCGGGTTTGCCATAAACAGGGCCGACCTTGAGAATGGCAAATTCTATTCCGGCGGCTTTAACCTGATTCCAATCAATCGTCCCCTGAAAGTTGCTGACATCGATACCACGCGCAACGGCACCATTGGGCAAAGCTTCGTCAGCCAAAGGCTGCGCATCGATACCCTCATTGCCAGCATCAGTAAGCACGCCGTTCACGTAACGCCAAGAATTCGGCGCCAAAGAGTCAGCTTCAGGAGAATCCACCTGCACGGAATCATCCGCCGAGGCCTCGCGAACAGAATCGTCAACGCCTGATTCATCAGTCCCGATTCCAGGCTGATCATCAGAAATTGAGCCTGAATCCCCATCTGGACGAGCAGCGTTCGCATCGTCACCATACCATTCGGTTGCTACCTGAGAACCCGAGTCGTCGTCCTGCCCATCCTGAGAACTTTCACCTTGAAATCCGCAGTCGTTCGATGATTGCTGTACCGACTGTGAAGAAGCGACGGATTGGGCAGACAACGCATATGCACAGTAAGGCTGAATGATTTGCGACCAAGCTATTAAAAGCGTGCAAACCAAAGCTGCAGACGCTTTGAGACGATTCATATATCCTCCGAGACATTGACTACTTTCGAAGACACCCAGTTATATTAACGCACTTCTAAACAAGCATTGAAGGCTTAAGGCGCAACGGTAGCATTTAGACAAAAAAGAGGCGCTCCCGTTACGGAACGCCTCAATTGGCTCTATGCAAAAGGCCTTGCGGCACCGATCACACGACCAGGAGCATAGACTGAGCGCTCGGTGACTCCAATTCCCGGCCATGAATCGATAATTCGACCGTTTCCGATGTAGATTCCAATATGACCCTGGTAGTAAACCACATCTCCCTTCTGCATAGCAGAGGTGCTAACCGGCATAAATGTGTTGTTGCGATACCAATTCATGGAGTTATAGGTTTGCTCGGGCAACCAACGATGGTTATAGGGGTTATACCAACCCATATCCATGCCGGTCGCATACAGACATTGCAGCACCAAGCCCGAGCAATCAACTGCATCCCCCGGCCAAGAAGACCAAGGCTCGATATAACGAGTTCCGATATATTCACGTGCACGTTGGATAAAGGCGTTGATGCAATCCTGTCGCGAAGCATTATAAGGAATTCGAGAAGGCGTGACATACGTGAAGTAACCGGTGCAATACGAAGGAAGCTGTACACTATTGCAGTTAACCTTTGGATAAGAGCCGGGGGTCTGATATCCCATATATCGATAGGTCTCAAAATACGAATCAGACGTAGAGCCTGGTGCGGAAGCGCCCTTAGGGACAATCTTTACCTGTAAGGCCTGGACAGGAATGCCAAGCTTCGTGGTGCCCGCCGATGATCCATTTTTGGTCCAGCCAAGCCAACCATAATTTGACACATGGACGCGATACCAAACATCAAAGTAATCAGAAACATCGCCAGTCAAGTTAATCTTCACAGCCTGGATTTGCTGCCCCTGGCCAACAGTTCCCGATGTAGCCCCATCTGAAACAGCGGACTGCCAACCGATATTGGATACATGGGCAGAATACGAAATGCCGCCACTCATGGAGCTATCGGAAAGCGACAGTTGCATGGCCTCCATGGCACGGTTCTGTCCAACCGTTCCAGCAACACTGCCATTGCCAACAGGCGCTTGCCAGCCAAGACCGGAGCAATTTGCCTTAGCAGATAGCCCGGGAAGTTGAATCAACGCATCATGGTCTTGAACGGGAGCGTCGGACGAACCCTTGGCAACCAACTTAATTTGAATTGCTTCGGCCTGCTTAGACAGTCCAACGGTGCCAGCCGCAGCTTCATTTTTAGCCCAACCAAGCCAACCATAGTCTGCAGCATGAATACGGTAGTAAATATCGTATTTTGAAGCGTCGTTCCCGGTCAGCCTTAATTTAACCGCCTGAATTGCGAGGCCCTTACCAACAGTGCCAGCATAGGAAGCACCCGAGACGTATGGCTGCCAGCCGATATTCGCAACATGTGCCGACACTTCGACGGAGGCATCGATGCCCTGAGTTGCAACATACAAAGCCTGCAGGGAGCGGGACTTGCCCGTCTGGCCAGCGGTTTCACCGTTGCCAACAGGAGCTAACCAGCCCGCAGAAGCAACGTGCGCCTGAGATACAAGACCGATTCCAGGCGTTTCGATAAATGCATTGGCAGAGGAGCCAGGTGAAGACTGACCCTTATTTACAAGTGCAACATCGATGCCGCACAAACCGGAAGAACCACCAGAAACGCCACATGCCTGACCATTTGACGCCCAGCCAGTCCAGCCATTACCGGAATCGCATACTCGATACCAGATGTCATAATTGGCAGCAAGTTGACCGCTCAACGACATTTTTATCGCTTTTATGGGTGCGCCGGATACCGCCTTGGCAACGCCACCATCCGATGAAGAAGCGCCCCAGCCTGAATACCCATCCATAACGGAATAAGAAATAGACCCGTTATCAGTTTGACCGGCAACGCTCAGGGCAATAGAGTTCAGCAGTTTAGCACCCTTGCCTCCGATCGTGGCCTTTTGACCAGAAGAGGAGCCAAGACTCTCCCCAGAAACGGCCGATCCGGAAACCGTAACTGCGTCTGGATCGCCAATAAAGACCTTAGCCGAGGAACCGGGCGCCGCTCCGCCTTTCTCCACGAGAACCACTTTGACCGCTTCGATAGCCCTGCCCTTACCGGCAGAACCAGCAGCAGCACCATTACAGGCCCAATCGAGCCAGCCTATGCCTGACACATGAGCGCAATACCAAATGTCATATTTATCGGCCGCCTCGCCGGTCAAGCGAATCTGGACGGCCTCGAGGCGCTGAGACTTTCCAGTCGTGCCGCAGCGCCCCTTAGACCACTGCTGCCAGCCAACATTCGAGACATGACCACGAAGCTCAATAGAACCCGAGTGGCCATACCAGCCAAGCTGGGCTTCAAGAGCCTCCATGGGAAGGCCCCTACCAGTTGTCCCAGCAACAGATCCGCCACCTACGGGAGACATCCAGCCAATATTCGATGTATGCGAGCGAACGGAAATCGAAGCGGGATCATCGCTACGGTTCTTAAAAGGACAGGTAGTGTCGCCCGGGGCGGGGTCGCCCTTGGGCAGGACCGCGACCTGGACGGCCTGGGCGGCGCGGCCGTAGCCCGCCGAGCCGGCGTCGGCGCCGTCGCACGCCCAGCCGAGCCATCCGAACTCGGCGGAGTGGACGCGGTACCAGACGGTGTAGCGACCCGACAGGTCCGCGGAAAGCCTGACCCTCAGGGCCTCGACGGCGCGGGACCGGCCGGTGGTGCCGGCGGTGCCGCCGTTGCCGACAGCGGCCTGCCAGCCGACGTTGGAGACGTGGGCCTCGACGGACAGGGCGTTTGCAACCTGCTCTTGAGAGGTTGCTCCATCCACTTCGAGTGAGATTTTGAGCGCCTCGAGATTAAGGCCCCTTCCCGTCGTTCCGGCAACGTTACCCGAACCAACCGGATCCATCCAGCCGATATTCTGCACATGGGCAGAAACACTTACGTTTTTGACGGTCAGCTGATTGCTTACGGCAGAATCGTCAGCAACGACCTCGCTTCTATCTTCGGATGAACCCTGTTGCGTGTCTTGAGACTCGTTAACAACAGGGGACGCATTCGACTCTTGTCCTTCAGGGCCTGAACCATCATCAATAGCGTTCGAGTCTTCAGAATTCAAGTTAATTGAGTCAGTAGATCCGTTAACTGAATAATCAGCATATGCAGCAGTCACGGCCCATGATTGACTCATGAGCAACACAGCAGCCATGAGAATAGAAACGGACACATCAAAGAGACGTCTCACGATTCCACCTTCCTTCATCAATTAACGAACCTACTTAAGGACAACCGCCTGTGCCCCTCGTTGCGAGTATAACGAAGCAATGCGCTGGGCGGAGTTAGAGACATAGCCAGCGAGTGAATCGGCAATGTAAACGGTGCCCAGGGAACGATTGAAACCCCTAAGAACGACGGTATGGGAATTGGTATAAGTTCGATAAACCCTTCCGCCATAGGCCTGAGTCGCATAGCAACTACCCAAGTTTTGCATGCCGATCGTCGACCAAATAATAACGGGATGCCCAGCTTCCAAATAGGAATAGAGGTCATAGAAGCCAGTGCCGGTGACGTCATACGCCCGCAAACTGCTTCCACGACTAATCAAAAAAGAATTAGCTGTGTTGGTCAAGCCGGGAGCGGATATGCAGTTTCCGTTCGAAGCACTATGCGGATTACCCCAAAACGCCGTCACAAAATCCCAGCTGCTCTTAGGCATATACGCATCTGCAATAACGGTTTTGCCCAGCCCAAATCCGTAGTAGTTGAGCGCATTAGTCAATGCAACGGACTCGCAACCAGTCGGAAGCTCAGGATTCTGCATTGTGCAGGGAACGTTGAGGACAACCGAATTCGGATGCAAAGGGCGGTCCCTGTACGCGCCGTCCGTCGGGCCCGGGGCCGCCGAGCCCTTCGCGACGATGCGGACCTGGAGCGCCTCGAGGCGGTAGCCGATGCCGGTCGTGCCGGCGCGGGCCCCGTCGCTCGCCCACCCGAGCCAGCCGTAGTCCTGCACGTAGGCGCGGTACCAGACGTCGTAGTACTCGAAGAGGTCGCCGGTCAGGCGCATCTTGACGCACTCGACCGCCCTGCCCTGGCCGGTGGTGCCGGCCACGGCGCCGCCCGAGACCTCGTCCTGCCAGCCGACGCCGGAGACGTGGGCGCCGTAGGACAGGCCGCCGGAGACCGGCGAGGAGACCTCGGCCGAAATCGCCTCTACGGCGCGGGCCTGGCCGGTCGTGCCGGCGGTGCCGCCGTTGCCGACGGCGGCCTGCCAGCCGACGCCCGAGACGTGGGCCCTGAGGCTGAGCGAGGGGGCGGAGAGCTCGGCGGGGGCGCCCGACGATGGGGCGTCGCCGCCCTTCTCGACGAGGACGACCTGGAGCGCCTCGGCCTGGACGCCGAGGCCCTCGGTGCCCGCGGCCTCGCCTTCCTTGGCCCAGCCGAGCCAGCCGTAGCCCGCCGCGTGGACGCGGTACCAGACGTCGTAGGAATCGGAGACGGGGCCGGAGAGGGACACCCTCACGGCCTGGACGGCGCGGCCCTGCCCCACCGTGCCGGCGTAGGAGGGGGCGGAGGCGGCGTCCTGCCAGCCGATGCCGGCCACGTGGGCCGCGACGGAGACGGAGCTGTTTAGGGCAATCTGATTGTTGCTAGTGCGGCACCCATTCTTTTCATCTACGGAAACGAAAAATTTCAGAAAAGGCAAAGGCATGCCGACCAGCTAGGCCTACCGTTGCA